>JBHAQX010000041.1:0-22028 GCA_041830595.1 Evtepia sp. | reverse complement strand
TTTGCATTTGTCAAAGACGTTTGTAGTATCTTCTTTGCATCCTCACTTTTTTTCACACAGAACAAGTACCATACATAAATACGCCTCATAAGCAGAAATCGCAGTATTGGGCCAGATTTGGTGTTATTTTCCCCTCGCATATACCTGCAATGATAGCAGCACACCAAATCAGGGCAGCGTCTTTCTAAGGGATTTTGATAGACTTTCATGTTTGGCATGCTATGTTTTTCTATTCTTTGGAATGTGGAGCGTGTCACAATCCCTACCATTCTCTGTGATCTGTATGAGGAAAACCCGTTACGGTTTTTATATAGATGTTCTCTGTGGATCAAAGAGTGAGACTCTGCGTGTAGCTTGTTTTTACGTACCAAGCAACTATGCTTTTGGATCGACACACGCATACAACTGAATATTGGTTTTGGAATATGGAACACAGGTTCAAACTAGGGGCCTTCTTCAAACATGAAACAACGTTTTGAAGACCAAACCGTTCTCATTCCGGACACATTTCTAGGATGTCAAAGCTTTCGCTTTGGCATCCTAGGTTTTTTAGCAATCGTCCTTCCCATTCTTTTTCTTGACAAACTGATTTTTTCCGCTATAATTATATAGCCTATAAAAAGTCGTAGGTAATTCCTTGCTGCCCACAAAAGATGGGCGGCCATATGTCCATAAGGAGGTGCAAACAATGGCAAAACTTAGCGCAAACTATGAGGTAGTCTACATCATTGACCCCGCAGTAGGTGAAGAGGGTGTGGCTGCACTGGTGGAGAAGTTCAAGACTCTGGCAGAGGGCCACGGCACTGTTACTGAGGTGCAGGACTGGGGCAAACGCCGTCTGGCTTATCCCATCAACGATCTCAACGACGGTCACTACATTCTCATGACCTTTACTGCAGATCCCGAACTGCCCAAAGAAATGGACCGCGTGATGAAAATCACCGATGGCATTATGCGTTCTATGATTATCTGCAAAGACGAGTAAGGGGGCCTTGTTATGTTAAACAAGATCTTCCTCCAGGGCCGTCTCGTGGCGGACCCGGAGCTACGTCACACCCCCGGCGGGGTGGCTGTCACTTCTTTCCGCATTGCGGTCGATCGGGACTTTAAAGACCGTGAAACCGGCGAGAAAAAGGCTGATTTTATCAATATCGTCGCCTGGCGCCAAACAGGAGAATTTGTCTCTCGCTTTTTCACCAAGGGCCGTATGGCCATTGTGGAGGGCCGCCTGCAAATTCGCGACTATACCGACCGTGACGGAAATAAGCGCACCATCGCCGAGGTGGTGGCTGACAACATTTATTTTGGCGACTCCCGCAGAGAGGGCGACGGTGGTGGAAGCCCCGCTCCCTATGGCGGCAGTCCCTATGCCCCCGCCCCTGGCGGAGGCTACTCCCCCGCTCTGGATGGCGATCAGTTCGCTGAGTTGAGCGATGACGACGGTGAGCTGCCCTTCTAATGTAGAAGCAGTCACCACTATATTGACTAAGGAGGTTTGCTGTTATGGCTATGGATAGAGACCGCGCTCGCGGTGGCCGCAAGCGCCGCAAGGTATGTGCCTTTTGTGTAGATAAGGTCGAGCACATTGACTATAAGGATGCCGCAAAATTGCGCCGTTTCCTCTCTGAGCGTGCTAAAATTCTTCCCCGCCGCACCACCGGCACTTGTGCCATGCATCAGCGTCAGCTGACTGAGGCGATTAAGCGCTCTCGTCAGATTGCTCTGTTGCCCTATGTGACGGACTAAGTGTTTTATGGAAAGAGCCGAGCTTTTGTTTCGGCTCTTTCTTCTTTCCTTTTTTCTGCTATCATCCATTATTTATATGGGAGGGTTTTATGAACCTTCGGCTTGCTAAAGAGAACGATTTTGCTCAGATCATGCCTATCATCGCCGCTGCCAAAGAGTTTCTAAAAAAGGCAGGAGTAGACCAGTGGCAAACAGGCTATCCCAATGAGGCCCTGATTCAGCAGGACATTCAGGATGGCATTGCCTATGTCCTCGCCAACGAAAACGAAATTGGTGCCACCTTGGCCATTGACTTTCGAGGCGAACCGGCCTACGATGGGATTCGCAATGGTCAATGGGTCAGTACCAATCTGCCTTTTGCCGTGATACACCGCATGGCCGTTAACCCTTCTCTCCGGGGCACTGGCGTGGCCAGATCCCTCATGCTCTCTGTGGAAAGTCTCTGTCAAGACCGTGGAATTTCTTCCATTAAGATTGATACCCACCAAGAAAACCCTGTGATGAATCATCTGCTTAAAAACCTGGGCTATGCCTACTGCGGTGTGATTGAGTTTGAGGGCGCCGACCGCCTCGCCTATGAAAAATTATTGCAATTTGACACAGAAAACAAATAAAACCACCTGAATTTCTCCGCAGGTGGTTTTACTTTACATTATAATTTATATAAACATTTCCCAAGGATTCCAGGTGTTAAGTTTCCAGTTTTTCCTCTGGAGACTCCAGGGCAAGCTCCTCCTCCACCTTTGCGACCTCTTCGTCGCTCAAATTCCCATCTTTTTGGATGTTAGCAATGCGCTCCTTGTTTTCAGCAATGCTCTCGTTGGAGGCCTTCACTCTTGCAAACAGCTCCTCATAGCCTGGCTCAGGACCATCGGGATGCTGATCCATATAACGCTGCCCAATCTCCAGTAACGCCTTTCGAATTTTATCTTCTTCTGAAAGGTTCTCTAAATTTAAACGGGCAATCTCACCCAGTTCCTTAGCCTTGCCAACCCCCATCTTTGTTAGGTTGATGGCTTTTTCTTTCCACATGTTCCAATCTGTTGCCATATGTGTAATGCCTCCTTATGCCATGGGGATGATACCTTACCGGCATCACCCTCCCCTTGTTTATGGTCCCGCATTGGAATGCAGCAACCATTTCTGTGTCCATTGTACCTACTAAAACAAACCAAAACAACGACCTTTTTGTAAACTTTTTGAGGAGCTGATGTCTTGCTGCACTGCTTTGCCCCTTTGGAGGGCATTACCAATGCCCTATATCGAAACTGTCACTTTGATCATTTTGGCCCCTTAGATGGCTACTATGCCCCTTTTGTCACCCCCAACCGTCAGGATGGCGTTGGACGAAAGGAACTGCGGGACCTTCTTCCGGAAAACAATCGGGCTGTGCCTCTGGTTCCTCAGTTACTCTGTAACGATGGGACTGCTTTCTTGGCCGGGGCAGAGGCTTTGGCGGCCATTGGCTGCCATGAAGTCAACCTAAATTTAGGCTGCCCCTCTGGCACGGTGGTGGCCAAAGGTCGAGGGTCTGGCTTGTTGGCAAAACCAGATGATCTGCGCCGTTTTTTTGATGAAGTTTTTCCCCACTGCCCCATTCCGGTTTCGGTGAAAACCCGCCTGGGCCTCACGACTCCAGATGAATTTCCTGCCATTTTGTCTCTCTTCAATGACTATCCCATCTGCGAGCTGATTCTCCACCCTCGTCTGCGCACCGACTACTATAAAAACCATCCCAATATGGAGATGGTTTCCTATGCCCTTCAACACAGCCGTGCACCTCTCAGCTACAGCGGGGATCTGTTTACCGTCAAGGATATTAAGCTTTCTGAGAAAACATACCCTGGGATCAAGTCTATCTTTTTGGGCCGCGGACTTTTGGCCAATCCAGCTCTTTCTCGCATGGCCCGGGGGGGTGCCCCTCTTCGTCTAGAGGAGCTGAAGCAATTCCATGAGGATCTTTATAGGCAATACCAAGAGATTCTCTCCGGCCCTCGCCCCGTTCTTCACAAGATGAAGGAACTGTGGTTTTATATGATCTGTCTGTTTGCTGACCATCAAAAGCACGCCAAAGCCCTGGGGAAAGCCCAGACTCTTCCAGATCTAGAATCTGCCATTGCTGCAATCTTTCGTGACCTGCCTTTTGATCCGAACCTTGGTTTTTTACCAAAATAATTTCTTAGGATAAGGCCCAGGCCTTTTCTTGACATTCCCTTTCCAATTTCGTATACTGTTTGGTAACAACATATTTTATAAAAGCAAGGACGGGAAGAGTACACAACAACCCGGGGTACAGAGAGGAGACGGTGCTGCAAGTCTCTCCCCGCATTTGTGGAAGGTGATCCCTGAGCTGTACGCCGGAATTTTTTAGTATGGCGTGCCGGTTATTCTGCCGTTAACGGAAGTAAGAGTGCAGGCCCTTTGGCCTGAATTCAGGTGGTACCGCGGATGTTTATTCGCCCTGAGCAGGATTTGCTCAGGGCATTTTTTATGTCCGGGAGATGATGAAGGAGGTTCTTATGAGATTTATTAACGAAACAACTCTTGACAGGAAAACCCTGGATACGCTGACAAAGATAGGAGGTCAGACCGTGAAACGGCGGCAAGTTCTATTTCTTCGTTTGCTCTGTCTGGGCATTGGTCTCTCTGGCCTTTTCCTTGGGTTTTTCTATAATACCCAAAGTCCCATCGTATCTTCCCTAGCCCAGGTCTATGGGGTCATTTTCTTTGTCGCAGGCATTTTTTGGTACCCTGTTCAGAGTTTTGCCAATATACCGGCCGGACTCCAAAAAGAGGTGCGCACCATGGAATTCACCGACAAAGGCTTCTACAGCTTACCCCCTAAGGGCGACCACGTCTTTTTGTATGAAGATCTCAAAGCCCTTGTCCAGAGTGAATTTTGGTTTGTTTTATTTTGGGATGAAAAGCACGGCCTCATTTTAGACAAAGAAACTTTTTTGGAGGGAACCCCGGAAGAGTTCTATACCTTCATTCAGGAGAAAACCGGTCTTATGTTTCATAACATAAAGTGAACAAACATATACAGATACACCCATAGAGAGGATTTGAACACGATGAGAAAAGAATTACCAACCGTCTACGACCCTAAAGAGGTTGAGGGCCGCATTTATGAAGCGTGGGAGTCTGCCGGCTGCTTTCGGGGCATTCGCAACCCGGAAAAAAAGCCCTATACCATTGTCATGCCGCCTCCCAATGTCACCGGACAGCTCCACATGGGCCACGCAATGGACTGTACCCTACAGGATATTCTGACCCGCTGGCGCCGGATGCAGGGCTATGCTGCCCTGTGGCTGCCCGGCACCGATCATGCCGGCATTGCCACTCAGATCAAGGTGGAGGAGGCCCTTCGTGAAGAGGGGCTCACCCGCTATGATCTGGGCCGAGAAAAGTTCTTAGAGCGGGTTTGGGACTGGAAAGAAAAGTATGGTGACCAGATTGTCCACCAGCAGAAAAAAATGGGCTCTTCCTGCGACTGGGAGCGAGCTCGCTTTACCATGGACGAGGGCTGCTCCAAGGCCGTCCGCGAGGTCTTTGTCTCCCTGTATGAGAAAGGTCTCATTTATAAGGGTAGCCGGATCATCAACTGGTGCCCCCAATGTACCACCGCTCTCTCCGATGCTGAGGTAGAATACAAGGAAAAACCTGGCCACCTCTGGCACCTCAAGTACCCCATCAAGGGTGAACCGGGGCGCTTTGTCATTGTGGCAACCTCCCGCCCGGAGACCATGCTGGGTGACTCCGGCGTGGCTGTAAACCCAGAGGATCCACGCTACCAGGATCTAATTGGAAAAACTTGCATCCTGCCCCTGATGGATCGTGAAATCCCCATTGTTGCCGATGACTATGTGGATGTTTCTTTTGGTACCGGCTGCGTAAAGATGACCCCCGCCCATGACCCCAATGACTTTGAGGTCGGCCTGCGCCACAATTTGGAGTCCATCCGGGTGTTGGACGACAATGGCAAGGTCAATGAGCTGGGCGGCAAATATCAGGGTCTGGATCGCTATGAGGCCCGAAAGGCTATTGTTAAGGATTTAGAGGCCTTGGGCCTGGTGGATAAAATCGTCGAGAATGCCCACAATGTGGGCACCTGCTACCGCTGTGGCACCGATGTGGAGCCCATTATCTCCGCCCAGTGGTTTGTGAAGATGGAGCCCCTGGCTGGGGAGGCCATTGAGGTGGTGGAGAAGGGGGAGACTAAATTTGTTCCCGATCGCTTCTCCAAAACCTACCTCAACTGGATGGAGAACGTACATGACTGGTGCATTTCCCGTCAGCTCTGGTGGGGTCATCAAATTCCCGCCTGGTACTGCGGGGATTGCGGCCACATCACCGTCTCCCGCCAGGACCCGGAGGTCTGCGAACACTGCGGCAGTAAGAACATCACCCGTGATCCCGATGTACTGGACACCTGGTTTTCCTCTGCCCTTTGGCCCTTCTCTACCTTGGGCTGGCCAGAGGATACGGAAGATTACAAGTATTTCTACCCCACCGATGTGCTGGTGACTGGCTATGATATCATTTTCTTCTGGGTTGCCCGGATGATTTTCTCCGGCTGTGAGCACACAGGAAAAACCCCCTTCCACACCGTATTCATCCACGGCCTTGTGCGGGATGAAAAGGGCCGCAAAATGTCCAAATCCTTGGGCAATGGAATTGACCCTCTGGAAATGGCCGAAGCCTATGGTGCAGACGCCCTGCGCTTTAACCTGGTCTCCGGCAACTCGCCCGGCAATGATCTGCGCTTTTACACCGAGCGCTGCGAGGCCATGCGCAACTTCGCCAACAAGGTCTGGAATGCCTCTCGCTTTTTGATGATGAACCTTACCATCACCGACAGCGCCCTGCCCCAAACCTTGGAGCTGGAGGATAAGTGGATGCTCTCTCGGCTGAATGCTCTCATTCCCGATGTAACCGAGAATATGGAACACTTTGAACTGGGCGTGGCCGCCGGAAAGATTTACGACTTTATCTGGGACAGCTACTGCGATTGGTACATTGAGATGACCAAAACCCGCCTTCAGGGAGAAGATGCAGCAGCCAAAGAGGGGGCCCAACGGGTACTGTGCTATGTCCTCACCCAGCTGTTAAAGCTGCTGCACCCCTTTATGCCCTTCATCACCGAAGAAATCTGGCAGGCACTGCCTCATGAGGGTGATTTCCTTATGATGAGTGACTGGCCGGTTTACCAGGAGGCACTTGCCTTCCCTGAAGAGGAAAAGGCCATGGAGACGGTGAAGGAGGCCATTACGGCTATCCGCAGCCGTCGGGCTGAAATGAACGTGCCCCCGTCGAAAAAGGCAAAGCTCCTCATTGTCACGGACCAGCAGGAGGCCTTCCGCATGGGCACCGCCATCTTAAAGCGCCTGGCCTATGGCAGTGACGTGGAGATCGTAGCCCCTGAACAAGGCGCCACTCTGGACCAGCAGGGCATGGTCTCCGTTACCACCTATGCGGCAAGAATCCTCATGCCCCTCTCAGAGCTGGTGGATCTGGAAAAAGAGCGCCAGCGCATGGAAAAAGAGCTGAAAAAGAACCAGGAAGAGCAGGCAAAGCTCAAGACAAAGCTGGAGAACCCTGGTTTTACATCTAAGGCGCCGGAACAAGTCGTGGCGGCGGAACGGGAACGCTTGGAAAAGCTAGGGGCTCTGATTGAAAAATTGCAGGAACAGCTTCAGAACCTTTAACCTGCATATTGCGTAAATAAAAAAGGATGTGGAGTTCCCACATCCTTTTTTATTCGTTCGTAAGTATACCCCTGTGTTGTTCTGCCTCTACCACACGATCTTCCCTGCCCACCTGCTCCCAGAAAAAACTAGAGACTAGTTCCTGTGGCGCAATGGGCTCCATGCGATCCATCAGTCCCGCTTTATAGGCAAGAAACCCCACAAGTACCTGGGGACTTTTAACCTGTGACCGCAGGTAGCCCACGTCTAAGTCCCGGTCTCGCTTGGAGAGCCTTCGACCTTGGGCATCGGTGAGCAATGGCAGATGAGCATAGCTTGCTTTTGGAAGACCAAGCTGCTCCCCCAGCCAAATTTGAGAGGGGGTAGAGGCAAGAAGATCCCGCCCTCTCACCACACGGTTAACCCCCATCTCTCCATCGTCTACCACCACAGCCAACTGGTAGGCATAGACACCATCGGATCGGCGGATGATAAAGTCCCCACTGTCTTTTTCGATGTTTTGTTTCACAAAACCATAGTTTTCATCTGTAAAGCAAATTCCCTTGTTACCTGTTCGTATTCGGTAAGCAGGCCTTCTACCCTCCCGCTCGTAAGCTGTTTTTTCTTTGGCGGTCAGTTGGCGGCAGTGGCCACTGTACACGCCATTACTTTCCCCTGTATGAGGAGCACTGGCGGCCAGCCGTTCTCGCCGATTGCAGTAGCAAGGATAGAGCAGACCTTGCTCCATCAACTGCTGAAAGGCCATTTCATAGCGCTCCCTGCGCCTACTCTGCAAATAAGCGGTGTCACCTGGTTTCCAGCCCATATCCCAGGTAAGACCAAACCAGCGCAGATCGTCGGCAAGCTGCTGGATGTACTCCGGGCGGCAGCGATCCGGGTCTAAATCCTCCATACGCAGCAAAAGTTCGCCCCCCTTTGCTCTTATATCCAGCCAGGCGAGCAGAGCTGCAAAGAGATTGCCCAGGTGCATTCTACCGCTGGGGGATGGGGCAAAGCGGCCACGTAAAACTTGATTTTCCAACGCAACATGCACCTCCAATGTTCAGCACTCGATTCTCATTCTTTTCTCGAAAATTGCAAACCCTTTTCAACGCCATATTTTTGTGCTATCCTATCTGGGATATCCGATATCCAAACGAGAGGAAGATGATCATGTCCTTTGACAGCGCAAAGGCCTATCTGGCCACAAAGGGATTGGAGGACCGGGTGCTCTCCTTCCCCGTGTCCAGCGCTACGGTGGAATTGGCTGCCAAGGCCGTAGGCTGCGAACCTGCCCATATTGCTAAATCTCTCTGCTTTTTGGCAGAGGATTCTCCCCTGATGATCCTTGCCGCCGGGGATGCCAAGGTGGATAATCCCAAGTATAAAGCCCAGTTCGGAACAAAAGCAAAAATGCTCACCCCAGAGCAGGCAGAGACCTTGGTGGGCCATAGCGTGGGCGGGATTTGTCCCTTTGGAATACAGGATGGTGTGCAGGTCTACCTGGATGTATCCCTACAGCGTTTTCCCACCATTTACCCTGCCTGTGGCAATGCCAGCAGCGCCGTGAAGCTCAGCTGCGAGGAGCTGAGCCAAGTCGCCCAGCACTTTTGTGGCTGGGTGGATGTCTGCAAGGGTTGGCAGCAGGATTCCTAAGCCCTTCTTATGTAAAACGGATGATAAAAGCAGTTATACAACTGGTTTTATCATCCGTTTTTTGACTTTTTTCATTGGGATTCCAGCAGCTCCACAGCCGCCTTGGCCGCCGCCTGCTCCGCCTCTTTCTTACTCTTGCCCTGCCCTTTTCCAATGGGCTGCTCGTTGTGCAGCACTTCCATTTCAAAGCATTTGGCATGGTCTGGGCCACTCTCTCCAATCAAGTGGTAGGACAGGGTCTGTCCACTCTCCCGCTGCACCAATTCTTGGAGTACCGTCTTATAGTCCCGACTGGATGCCGCCTTTTCCTGCACCTTTTCCAGCAGCAGGCTGCTAATGAGCTTGCGCACCTGGCCAATGCCACCATCCAAATAGACAGCGGCAAAAATAGCCTCCACCGCATCGGCCTGAATGGAAGGACGCTCTCGTCCGCCCCCTGCCAATTCACCCTTACCTAGGCGCAGATAGCTTCCAAGCTCCAAGTGCTCTGCCACCTCTACCAAACTGCTCTCACAGACAAGGGCTGCCCGGATGCGTGTGAGTTCTCCCTCGGGTAAATCCGGCCGGCTTCGATACAGGTAGTCGGCCACCACAAGACCTAAAATCGAGTCGCCCAAAAACTCCAGACGCTCATTGCTGCGTACCTCTTCGCCTCGGTGTTCATTGGCATAAGAGCTATGGGTTAGGGCATGTTCCAAAAGGGAGGCTGTACGAAAACTGTATTGAAGCTTCTCCTCCAAACTTTTCATATACCGTGCCCCCCCTCTATTTTCCTAGTCAGTCCAGCTTCTGCTGCAGATAGCGAACCAAATCACCAACAGTGGCCACCTGAGCAATCTCTTCCTCGCTCATCTCTTCCAGGCCAAATTCACCTTCCATCGCCATAGTCAGTTCCACAACATCCAAAGAATCTACTCCAAGGTCATCTTGAAAGTTGGTATCCATGGTGATCAAATCCTCGTCCACACCCAGTTGCTCTGCAATGGCGCTTTTGAGCTTTCTTAGTACCATCTTCCTCACTCCCCTCACGCCTATTTTTTCTGAATACCTTCACATGATAGAAAGATTTCATCGTCCTGTCAATAGTATTTTAAAAAAATACGAAAACGGTGGGAATGAATGCCTATTTTCCCTCTTTTTCGGAACTGTCTGCGCCCAAACTCATATAGGAGACATTCTCTACAATATTCGAAATCACGTCGGAATGAGCGGCCTTCATCGCCTGGGCGATGGCATTGCGAATAGCGTAGGCATTGGACGAACCGTGGGCTTTGAATACAGGTTTTGAAATGCCCAACAGCATAGTTCCACCGGTTTCATTGGGGTCCAGCGTCTTGCGCATTTTCCCGATTTCCTTTTTGACTAAAAGACCCGCAATTTTCGTGACCAAGCTCTTATAAAAAGTCTTTTTCAGCAGTCCGGAGATAAAGTAAGCCGTTCCCTCATAGGTCTTTAGAAAAATATTGCCCGAGAAACCATCGCTTACAATAACATCCGCTCCACCCAATACCGCCTCTTTGGCTTCAATATTGCCATAAAAACGAATACGTCCATCCTTATGGGCCTGCTCTAAGAGCTTATAGGTCTCCTGGTACAGAGCGGTTCCCTTGCTTGGTTCTGCCCCAATGTTCAGAAGGCCTACCTTTGGGTCATCTCTCCCCAGCATTTGCTTGGCATAAAACGAACCCATATAGGCAAATTGCAGCAGGTACTCGGAGGTGCACTCTGCGGTTGCCCCACAGTCAATTAAAACAGCGCCCCCGTTGCCTGTGGGCAAAACAGGTGCCAACGCAGCCCGGCGTATTCCCTTCACCCGCTTAATAATCAGGGTGGCTGCTGAGAGGAGCGCCCCTGTGCTACCGGCGCTTAGAAAGGCCTCTCCCCGTCCTTCTTTGAGCAGGTTAAGCCCCACTGCCATTGAGGAGTTCTTCTTCTCCCGCATCACCGTTGCAGGGTTATCTTCCACCGCCACAACTTCATCGGCATGCACAATTTCAATCCCAGGGGGCACTTCCTTGATCCCCTGCCCCTCAAGACAGGTGAGGATTGCCTCTGCCCGTCCAACTAAGATAATCTCCGCACCCAGCTCGTTCACGGCACGCAGGGCTCCCTCCACAGGAGCCTGGGGTGCAAAATCTCCCCCCATTGCGTCTACGATAATCTTCATTGCTCTCGCCTTGCCTTTCTGTAAGCATTATATGCAAGATTGTTCCAATGTCTCACGTAAGCAGTCCAGGCCTCGCTGGGCCAGCTCTGCATTCTTATTTCTCTTCCCCTTCACTCGATAGCCCAGGGGCGGAATAATACCGAAATTCACATTCATGGGTTGAAAGACAGCAACCGTCTCATTGCTCACATAGAGGGCCAAGGCCCCAATGGCCGTCTCTTGAGGGAAATCCATAGGCACCTTCTTCTGTAAGCGATTTGCCAGCTCCACTGCCGCCAAATAGCCCGATGCGGTGGATTCTACATAGCCCTCCACTCCCGTAATTTGCCCAGCAAACATGAGGCGGGGCTGGTTCTTGACTCGATAGTAACGGTCTAAAAGCTTGGGTGAGTTGAGATAGGTATTGCGGTGCATCACCCCATATCGAACAAAATCCGCATCCCGAAGGGCAGGAATCATGGAAAACACACGCTTTTGCTCTCCATGACGCAAATGGGTTTGAAAGCCGACCAAATTGTAGATGCTGCCCTGTGCATTGTCCCGGCGCAGCTGGACTACAGCAAAGGGTTCCCGCCCTGTCTTTGGGTCAACCAGGCCCCTGGGTTTTAGCGGCCCATAGCAAAGGGTTTGCTCCCCTCTGCGGGCCATTACCTCCACAGGCATACAGCCTTCAAATACATTCCCATCCTCAAAGCCATGTACTGGGGCCTCTTGAGCCTTGCACAGCTCCACCCAAAAGGCATGGTACTCCTCTTTCGTCATCGGACAGTTGATGTAGTCGGGCGTTCCCTTGTCATAGCGCGAGGCAAAAAAAGCACTGTCCATAGAGATGCTTTCAAAGGTGACCAGGGGTGCTGCCGCATCATAAAAGTGCAGATAGTCTGCATCCGGGAATAGTCTGGCAATGTCCTGGGCTAGGGTATCCGAGGTCAGCGGTCCCGAGGCAATGATGACCTCACCCTGCTCTGGAATCTTTGTCACTTCCCCCGTCTTCACCGTGATAAGGGGGTGGTTTTTAATGTTTTCCGTAACGGCTTTGGCAAATCCCTCACGGTCGACAGCTAGGGCGCCCCCTGCTGCAACCCGAGTCTCATCGGCACAGGCGAGAATCAGGGAACCAAGCTGGCGCAATTCCTCTTTCAAAAGTCCCACCGCATTTTCCAGCTGATCCGAGCGTAAAGAGTTGGAGCAGACCAGTTCCGCAAAGTGGGGGGAATGATGGGCGGGAGACCGTTTCTCCGGCTTCATCTCCCAAAGAACCACTGGAATTCCCCTCTTTGCCAGCTGCCAGGCGGCCTCACTGCCTGCAAGACCTGCGCCAATTACAGTGACAGGCTCACTCATTCCTGTTCCTCCGACTTCTTCTCGTTGTTTTTCTTCGTTGCGGTTTTCTTTGTCGTAGTTTTTTTCGCCGCCGACTTTTTTGCTGTTGTCTTCTTCGCAGGTGTTTTCTTCGCAGGTGTTTTCTTCCCAGCTGGCTTCTTCTCTGCTGACGCTTCCCCTGCTCCAGCTTCTTCGGCCTCCGTAGTGCCCTCTCCTTCGGTTTTAGGCTTTTTCTTATAGCCGCCCCGCTTATCCTCTGGAACGAAGGCCTCACAGGCCTCATTGACACAGAAGGGTTTTTTAAACCCTCTGCCGGATTTTTTGAACATGGTCTGTCCACAAATGGGACAGTTCTCTTTCACCGGCACATCCCAGGTCATGAAGTCACAGGGTACCCCGGTTTTACTACCATTATGCTCGCAGCCATAATATACATATCCATTGCGAGAGGTTTTCTTCAGAATTCGGCCTCCACACTTGGGGCACTTACCAGGCATTTCAATGACCAGCGGCTTTGTAAAGGTACAGTCAGGAAAGCCAGGGCAGGCCAAAAAGCGGCCAAACCGCCCAGATTTTATGACCATCTGCTTCCCGCACAGGTCACAGACCTCGTCGGAAAACTCATCGGGTACTTTAATGCGCTCGCCATCCAAATCCTTTTCGGCCTGGGACAGCTCAGCGGAAAATCCTTTGTAAAATTCCTCCAAGACTCTCTTCCAGTTTTCCTGGCCACGTTCTACCTTATCTAGCTTTTCTTCCATCTGGGCGGTAAAGGTAAAGTCTACAATATCCTGAAACTTGTCCTTCATCAGTCCCGTAACCACATCTCCAAGAGGAGTTGTGTGAAGGTGCTTTCCATCCTTGACCACATACTCCCGATCCATAATCGTGGAGATGGTTGGTGCATAGGTGGAAGGTCGTCCAATCCCCTTTTCCTCCAAGGCCCGAATTAGGGTTGCCTCTGTATAGCGTGAGGGGGGCTGGGTGAAATTCTGCTTGGGTCTGGTCTCTGCCAGGTTGAGGGCCTCGCCCTCCTGCAAATTCGGCAGGGGGGAGGAAACTTCTTCCGTTTCCTCGTCCTTGCCCTCCTCGTAGACTGCCAAGAAGCCGGCAAACTTTACTTCGGAACGGCTGGCACGGAAGGTATAGCCTGCACTTTCTACCTCAATAGACAGGCTGTCATACACAGCAGATGCCATCTGGCTGGCTAAAAAGCGACTCCAGATTAACTTATACAGGCGAAACTGCTCGCTGGTTAAATTCTTTTTGATCTCCTCTGGGCTCAGGTTTACATTCGAAGGACGAATGGCTTCATGGGCGTCCTGGGCTCCGGCTTTCGTCTTGTACTGGCGGGGTTTATCCGGATAGTATTGGGTACCATAGCGGCTTGTGATGAAGCCCTTGGCCTCTGCCATGGCCTCATCGGAAATGCGCAGGGAGTCAGTTCTCATGTAGGTGATCAGACCCACAGTTCCCTCGCCTTCAATATCGACGCCTTCGTAGAGCTGCTGGGCAATGGACATGGCTCGCCGCGGTGTCATATTCAGCTTACGAGAGGCCTCCTGCTGCAGGGAGCTGGTGATAAAGGGGGGCGCCGGGGCGCGGTTTTTGTCCTGGCGCTTAATACCAGAAACCGTGAACGGTGCGTTCTTTATTTCCCCTAATATTCCCTCAACCTGCTCCTGATTCTTCAACTCAATTTTCTTCTCACGCCCATAAAATTGAGTTTTGAAACTACCTAGATTGGGTGCAATACGGTCCAGCTGCAGTTCCAGAGTCCAGTACTCCTCAGGCACAAAGGCACGAATTTCCTCTTCCCGATCCGCCACAAGGCGCGTGGCCACAGACTGTACTCGGCCTGCAGATAAACCTCGGCGAATTTTCTTCCACAGCAAGGGAGAGAGCTGGTAGCCCACAATACGGTCTAAGATTCTTCTTGCCTGCTGGGCATCCACCAGGTCTTGATCAATGGGGCGAGGTGCCGCAATGCTCTCGCTTACCACTCGCTTTGTGATCTCATTAAAGGTAACCCGGCTTGCCTTACTATCCGGCAGCTCCAACAGCTCCTTTAAATGCCAGGAAATCGCCTCACCTTCCCGGTCCGGGTCCGTTGCCAGAAAGACCATTTGGCTGGCCTTTGCTGCCTTACGCAGGTCCGAAATGGTGTCTTCTTTCCCCTTAATGGGCTGGTAATCGGGTGTAAAGTCATGGTCAATGTCCACGCCGATCTTGCTCTTAGGCAAGTCACGCACGTGTCCCATGGAGGCCTTCACCTGATAGTCGGGTCCTAAATATTTTCCAATGGTTTTCGCTTTCGCAGGCGATTCCACGATCACCAGATTTTTCTTAGCCACACAGTTTTCCTCCGAATGCTTGATCTAATAATAGTGCCGTATCCAAACAACACAAAAGCGTTGATATTCTCATTTCCTATCCAATGATCCTTGCCACCGTGCGAAAGCGCCGGCCTGGCTCCTCCACCACATGGCCGCCTACCTGAAGCATGGTCAGGGCCGAAAGCACCCTTCGTGCCGGTATGCCACTGGCCTCAATCACATCATCAGCGGTTGCCAGTTTGCCGGAAAGAGCCAATAAGATGGCCTTTTCATCATCGGTCAGTCCCAGGGTATCCTTGGACAAATCCAAAACCGGCTCAACCTGCTCCTCCGCTTCTCTCTTCTTTGGGGCTTCTGGCCTACCAGCAGAGTTTTGCGGAAAGTCTTTTTCCTGTAGCGGGGGTTTATATTGGAGTTTATGAGGGTAGATCTCCTGGTATTCCTCCAAGATATCCCAGGCCTCCAGCACCAGCTTGGCCTCCCCCTTCTGTAAAAGCCGGTTGGGCCCACGGCTCATGGGAGCATCCCAGTTGCCGGGAGTAGCAAACACATCTCGATTCTGCTCCAGGGCCAAGCGGGCGGTAATTAGCGACCCACTGCGCTCGTTCCCCTCCACCACCAGGGTGCCCAGGGACAGACCACTGATGATACGGTTGCGCACAGGAAAGTGTATGCCCTCTGGCGGTGTGCCCGGCGGGTATTCACTGACCAGAGCACCTACTGCAGCGACATCTTCATATAAATCCCCATTCCCACGGGGATAGATTACATCAATGCCATTGCCCAGAACGCTGACGACCTTGCCACCTCCAAGAAGAGCCCCTTTTAGAGCCGCACTGTCAATGCCAACGGCACTGCCGCTTACAATCACAGCCCCCTGACGAGCAAGTTCGGTTCCCAATCTGCGGGCGGTCATCTCTCCATAGGGCGTGGCTTTCCTGGCGCCGACGATGCCAATGCAAAGCTCATCGTCGATCTGGGGCAAGTGCCCTTTGATATACAAAACACAGGGCGGCTCTTCAATCTGCCGCAAGCGCTCTGGATATTGGGTATCCTGATAGGTTAAGACCTGCAGTCCCAGCCGGCGGCAATCCTCTAAAATACCCTCCGCCCGCTCTAAGGATTTGTCCAAAAGTCCTCTTTTGAGAGGGCCAGGCAAGGGCAATTCCTTGTAGGCCTCTGGGGCTGCAGCATAGGCTGCCTCGGGAGATCCAAAGTGCTCCAATAAGAAAAAAGCATGGCTGGCGGGCACTGTGCCCGCCGTCGTCATCCAAATCCAATATTTGAGTGCACTCATTGTCTCTCCTCCTAACTGATCTATAAGCTTGTTCGGCCCATTTCCCAAAGAACGATGGATGCCGCAACGGCAGCATTGAGGGATTCGCAGCGGGGTCCCATGGGAATCTTCACCGTCGCCTCACAAGCAGCAAGCACCTCCGGGGATACGCCTTTTCCCTCACTGCCAATGACCACGGCCGCTAGGTCCAGCTGGATGCTACGCAGGTCCTTGGTCTTTTCATCCAAGGCCGTAGCCAGCAGCGGAATGTCAGCCTGAGCCAGACACTCTCCCAATGGGCCCAGTTCCATCTCCCATAAGGGAAATCGAAAGCAGGCCCCCATACTGCTGCGCAGGGTTTTTGGGCTCCAGGGATCGGCACAACCGGGAAGCAGGAACAGCCCTTTGGCACCTAAAGCGTCGGCTGTGCGCCAAATGGTCCCTACATTGCCCGGGTCCTGCAGGCCATCTAATACCAAGTAATGTCCTCGTTCCAACGTTGGAGGCACCTCTGCCTTGGGAATGCGGCAGAGAAACAAAAGACCCTGGGGCGTTTCCGTGTCCGACAGGTAAGAAAGCAGATCCTTCGGCACTTCTACCTTGCGCAACGATTCCGGAAGTTCTGTTGGCAGGCCCCGTCCCTGCTCGACCAAGACGGTGGTAATCGTGGCCCTCCATTTTAGAGCCTCTTCCAGCATTTTAGGCCCTTCGCAGACCATCTCGCCCATCTCTCGTCGGTATTTTCGACTCGACAACAGCTTTCGAATATGAGCCACGAGTGAACTTTTCCGGCTGCTAATTTGCTCCATACACGCCGCCCTTTTCTCCCTTCGATTTCATGCGCAAAAACATACCGACAAATGTTTGTCGGTATGTTTTCAAGATTAGTCTAAGGGTTTCATTGTCGGGAAGAGAATGACTTCCCGAATCGAACTACTGTTGGTCAGCAGCATGACCACACGGTCAATGCCAATACCAAGACCACCGGTGGGAGGTAGTCCATACTCCAGGGCAGTGACATAATCCTCATCCATCATGCTGGCCTCGTCATTGCCACCTTCCCGCAGCTCCACCTGACGCAAAAAGCGCTGCTTCTGGTCAATGGGATCATTGAGTTCAGAGAAGGCGTTGCCCATCTCACTACGGCAGATAAAGAGCTCAAATCGCTCGGTCAGCCGTGGATCACTGGGGGAGCGCTTTGCCAAGGGGGATACATCGACCGGATGCATGGTGATAAAGGTGGGCTGAATCAGCTTTCCCTCCACCCGCTGGTCAAAGCATTCAAACAGGGCATGTCCCCAAGTGGGCTCCACTCCGTCCATGTCAATGCCCTTGGCCTTGGCCGCTGCAACGGCCTCTTCATCACTGGTTATGGCCATAAAGTCAATTCCTGTGTGCTCCAGCACAGCCTCTGCCATGGTCACACGCTTCCAGCCAGGGGCAAGGCTAATGGCTTCCCCCTGCCATTCCACGTCGTAGGTGCCTAGCAGTTTCATGGAGGCACTGGAGAGCAGGTCCTCAAACAGGTCCATCATATCGTTAAAGTCGGCATAGGCCTCGTAAAGCTCGACAGTGGTAAACTCCGGGTTATGCTTGGTATCCATACCCTCGTTGCGGAAAATACGACCAATCTCATACACCCGGTCCAATCCACCTACCACCAGGCGCTTTAAGTGCAGCTCAGTTGCAATACGCAGGTACATATCCATATCCAAGGTATTGTGGTGGGTAATAAAGGGTCTGGCGGTGGCACCACCAGAGATCAGGGCCAAAACCGGTGTTTCCACTTCCATATAACCCCGGTTATTCAAAAACTCCCGCAGGTAGCTGACAAAGGCAGAGCGCAGCTCGAAGGTTCTGCGCACCTCGGGGTTTACAATCAGATCCACATAGCGCTGACGGAATCTGGTTTCCACATCGGTCAGACCGTGAAACTTTTCCGGTAGGGGCAACAGGGATTTTGACAGCAGGGTGACCTGATCGGCCTTGACGGAGATTTCGCCCCGTTTGGTGCGAAAGACCTCGCCCTCTGCTCCAACAATGTCGCCAATGTCCAGCTTTCTAAACTTGGCAAAAGCCTCTTCCCCCAGCTCATCCACCCGTACGTAGAGCTGGATGCGGCCCTTCTTGTCCTGCAAATCACAGAAAATAGCCTTGCCCATACCCCGCTTAGACATGATCCGCCCTGCCACAGAGACCTGCTGCCCCTCTAGCTGCTCAAAGTCAGCCTTAATCTGGGCACTGTAGGCCGTGGCTTTATATTTGGTGATGGCAAAGGGGTCTTCCCCTGCATTTTGCAGCTGGGCCAGTTTATCCCGGCGCACCTGTAAAATTTCAGAAAGACTCTGTCCTTCTTCCACAACTGCTTCATGATTCTTATTCTCTGCCATACCCTCTGCTCCTCACTTATCTTTGAATTTCTACAACCTGGTAGTGCAAATGCCCTGCAGGGGCATCCACCACCACATCATCGCCCTCGCGCTTGCCCAATAGAGCTTTGCCAAAAGGGGATTCTTCGGAGATGCGGCCATTCATGGGATCGGCCTCCTGAGACCCTACAATCTGATAGGTCTCCTTCTCCTGAAATTCGATATCCATAATGACAACGCGGCTGCCTAGCTGGATGAGATCAGTATCCTTCACCTCATCTTCCAAAATAATCACGCTATTTGCGAGAATGGTTTCAATCTCCGCAATGCGGGAATACAAGCGGCCTTGCTCATTCTTTGCCTCGTCATATTCACTATTCTCCGACAGGTCACCAAAAGAACGGGCCTCCTTGATTTGATCCGCCACTTCCCGCTCTCGAACGGTTTTCAGGTAATTCAGTTCTTCCTTTAGCTCTTCTAAGCGCTCAGCGCTGAGCTTATATTCCTTGGCCATGGCAAACACCTTCCTCTTGTCCCTTTCTTTTCCCAGCTGCAAAAGCAGCTATCGCCTGCAAGTTTGTTTTTATAATGTATACTGCAGGGTTTACATGTTTATGTATTATATTTACTTTACCAGCGTCTGTCAAGAACTTCCTTTCACATCGATGCCCATTCCCCTGAATGACAACAAAGGGAATGGGCATCTTGCCTGCTCTCTTTATTTTTCAGCCAAGAGTGCTTCCAGTGCAGCCTGGAGCTGAGGATCCTCCTCATGGCTTAAGGTTCCCTGGATAAGCTGCTGACTCTCCTCTTCACTAAGCGCAACCAAGGGCTCTGGGTTAAGACCAACCCCAACGAGAGACTGTCCTCCACCTGTCACATAGCGCAAGGTGGAGATGCCCATGGCCCCTCCGTTTACCAGGGGGAACAGCTGTTGAGCATAGCCCTTTCCACTGGTTTGCTCGCCTGTAACCACAGCCCCTGCGCTCTCCCGCATCTGGGCTGCAAAAAACTCTGCCGCACTGTAGCTATCCCCATTGACCAAGACAGCAAAAGGCAGGTTAATAAAGCTTGCATCAGATTCATAGATCTCCTCGTTGCCCTTCACATCGTAGCTCATAAAGGTCACACCCTCGGGCAGAAGGTGATCGAGCATCGCCACAAGCTCCGTGACATAGCCACCAGGGTTATTGCGCAAGTCGAACACCAAAGCCTTCGCCCCTTGGGACACCAGGTCATCAACCCCTTCAATCAGGGCATATCCGCTTCCATCATAAAAATTTTCTAGCTTAATGAGTCCCACGGACTGGGGCAACATCTCGTAGGACACCGGATTGGTTTGAATCTCCCGCCGGGTAAGCTCTACGTCTCGCTCTGCTCCCTCCTGATTCCGTATTTTCAGTAAGACTACCGTTTCCGCCGCTCCACTCACGCCGGCAACGCATTCCTCCCAATTTTCTTCCTGAACAGTCTCACCATCTACCGCAATAATGGCATCTCCCGGCAGAATTCCTGCCTCCTGGGCGGGGCTCTCCTTCATGGTACTGACAATATAAATAGCATCTCTCTTCTGGCTATCAATGGTCACACCGATTCCCACAAAAGAATTGCTTCGCATGGCAAGTAATTGCTGGTACTGCTCCTGATTTAGGTAGTAGGACCAGCGGTCACCCAAGGCCTCTACCATGCTGTTCATGCTTTGATCTGTGACCTCACTCCAGTCATACTCTCCCACGAAATTGCTGCGAATTGCCGCCATGCTCTGGAGTACACTTACGCCTTCTTTGCCTGCTTGGCCAATGATAAAGGCAACCCCGAGATAGGCCCCAATAAAAATACATAGTACTGCTGTAATCACTAACGTTGGCAGGGTAACTCTCCGCCTTGCCTGCTTTCTTCTTGCCATTTCCTCGTAGCTTTCCTGTCTCATCAAAAGCCTGCCTTTCCTAGGGCATTTCGTTTAATAGTAAAAAACCATGACGACCAAGGAGAGCACCAAGGACGCCGCCAAAAAAAGGGCCAAAATGGATGCGGCAAGCTTTCGTCTGCTCTGTTTTTTCTTGTCATTTTTCATTTTCCTATACTCCTTTGTCACTCCTACACCTGCTTAGGCCTTGTAGTAGGACACGATTTTTCTATATGCAACACAAAAAAGTGCGGCAACACCTTGGCTGCCGCACCCGTGCCATTGTTT
Source organism: Evtepia sp. (assembly GCA_041830595.1). Classification (GTDB taxonomy): domain Bacteria; phylum Bacillota; class Clostridia; order Oscillospirales; family Oscillospiraceae; genus Evtepia. The sequence continues at coordinate 1,274 of JBHAQX010000041.1, read as the reverse complement.
TAAACTCGCAGGAACTTGCGGATGGCCATAGCAGAACCACCAGCACCAATGACAAATCCTGCGCCTAAGAAGGCCAGCAAAACGGTTTTTGCCATGTCAACAAAAGGCACCAGCTCAATGAACGCCAGATTTGCCACATTGCCTACAGCTGTATGAAGCACACTGTATACGCCCCATTGCAGGAAAAAGGCCAATGTGGCACCTAGCAGACCTAACAGAACCCCTTCAAAGAGGAAGGGCCAGCGGATAAACCAGTCCGTAGCACCACACATCTTCATGATCGCAATCTCTTCTTTTCGAGTAAAGGTCGTAATCCGCACTGTATTCGAAATGATAAAGAGGGAAACCGTTAGCAGCACCACAACCATGATAATGGCCACAACACTCACTACATTGCGCAGCATGACAAAGCCTTCCGCCACCTCATAGTCGGCGCCAACTTTTGCAATGCCCTCTATTTGTCTCACCTGGTTGACCGTTTGGGTCAACAGTTCAATATCATCCACATGGACCCGATAGCGGTGGCGCAAAGTATTCTCAGGAACCTCCAAGAACAGCTTCTGATCGGGATTCTTCTCTACAAACGCCCGGTAGGCCTCTTCACGGGACACAAAGATAACATCGGCTACGTTCTCCACCGACTCGATGCTGCCCTGGAGTGCCCTTGCCGCATTGTCATCCAGGCTGTCATCCACATAGGCGAGGAATTCGTTGTCATCCTCCAGGCCCTGGAGCATATTATCAATATTCACGGCCACAAGGGTAAAGGAGCCCATAATCAAAAGGCTGACCAAAACCATGCAGGAGGAAGCAAAGGACATGAGTCCATGGGAAAAGATATTCCGCAGCCCCTCCCGGAACAAATATCCAAGTTGATTAACGCCCATTGATGTAATACCCACCTGCCCCGTCACTAATGATTCTACCATTCTCAATGGCCACAACCCGCTTATCAAAGCGGTTGACCAAATCCCGTTCATGGGTGACGACCAGAACAGTGGTGCCCAAACGATTAATTTCCTGAAGCAGTTTCATAATCTCCAGAGACCGACGGGGGTCGAGGTTTCCGGTGGGCTCGTCGGCAATGATCACACTGGGATTGTTGATCAGCGCACGGGCAATGGCCACACGCTGCTGCTCGCCGCCGGAAAGCTGCTCCGGCACCTCCCGCATCTTCTCTGTCAGCCCTACCAGGTTTAACACATAGGGAACCCGACGACGAATAGCATTGGGCGAGGCCCCAACCACGCGCATAGCCAAAACCAGGTTGTCAT
>JBHAQX010000040.1:0-19961 GCA_041830595.1 Evtepia sp. | reverse complement strand
GATTTTCGTCTGCGCTTTATGACCAGCCATCCCAAAGATGCCACCTTGGAGCTCTTTGATGTGATGGCGGCCCATCCCAGCAAGATAGCGCCCCATCTGCACCTGCCCTTTCAGTCGGGCAGCAGCCGGGTGCTCTCTGCCATGAACCGGGGCTACAGCCGAGAGCATTATCTAGGGCTCATCGAGGCTTTGCGAAAGCGCCTGCCCCAGGTGGTCTTAACCTCCGATGTGATTGTAGGCTTTCCGGGGGAGACCCAGGAGGAGTTTGAGGAGACACTGTCTCTCATCCAGACGGTAGAGTTTGATGCCCTGTTTACCTTTATCTTTTCCCCACGAGAGGGCACCCCGGCGGAAAAACTCCCCGATCCCATGCCCAAAGAGGAGAAGCAGGCAAACTTTCAGCGCTTGCTGCTGGTGCAAAATGAGATTTCGGCCCGAAAGCACAGGGCTTACATCGGAACAACCTGCCTCTGTCTCATTGACGGGGAGGAGGAACCGGGGATTCTCACGGCCCGCACCGAGGGCAACCGCCTGGTCCGCCTAAAGGGAGACAAGTCCCTTGTGGGGAGCAGGCAGCAGGTTCGAATCACCGAGGCCAGCACATGGGCCTTGCTGGGGGAGCTTGACTGAAATTCATAGAAGAGGATGTGGGGCTTTATGACCATCACCACCCTGTTGGAGAATAAAAGCCTGGGAGAGGCCTTTGGCTGTACCCACGGCCTGAGCCTATATGTGGAGACCAAACAGCATAAGATTCTCTTTGACATGGGGCCGAACGCCCTGTTTCTAGAGAATGCAAAGGCCCTGGGGGTGGAGGTTGGCGAGGTTAATCTGGCCGTTCTCTCCCACGGGCACTATGACCACGGGGGCGGCCTGGAGCTGTTCATCAAGCGCAACCAAAAGGCCAAGATATTTGCGCATAGAGACGCCTTCCTGCCCCATGGAGTGAAGGAAGGGGAGGGCTACCGAGACATCGGGATTGACCCCACTCTGCTTCGCCGCTTTCCAGAGCGTTTTACCCAGGAGCAGGGGGCTATCGATGGCGAGTGCTACCTGTTTTCAGACCTTGCCACCGAGGACTACTTAACGGCAGCGTCCAAAACCCTGCTGGAAAAAACACCGGAGGGCTATGAGTCGGATCCCTTTCGCCATGAACAGAATTTGCTCATTCGCAGCCAGGGAAAGAGCCTGCTTTTGGCAGGCTGCGCCCATCGGGGCATCGTCAATATTCTCAGGCGGGCAGAAGAGATCAACGGGGGAGAGGTGGACTGGGTTTTTGCCGGCTTTCACCTGACCAATCCCGGTCTGGGTGTGGACGAACCACGGGAACTTATCGAGTCCGTGGGCCGGGAACTGCTCCAGCGAGAGAACACCCGTTATGTCACCGGCCATTGTACGGGAGACGGACCCTATGAACTGTTAAAGGCTATGTTGGGCGACCGCCTAGAGACGATGCCCACAGGCAGCCGCTTTGTGATCGAATAAAGCCATTGAGATAGAATAGAAAAAGGGGGCAAAGGGTATGGCAGAGCTCACGCCTATGATGCAGCAATATTTCAGACTCAAGGAGCAGTATGAGGACTGTCTGCTCTTTTTCCGCCTGGGCGATTTTTATGAGATGTTCTATGAGGACGCACAGAAAGCGGCAAAAGAGCTGGATCTGGTCCTCACCACACGAGACCGCAATAAGCCCGAGGCCGAGCGCACCCCCATGTGCGGTGTGCCCTATCACTCGGCAGAGGGTTACATCGCCCGGCTGATTGCCAAGGGCTATAAAGTTGCCATCTGTGAACAGACGGAAGACCCCGCCACCGCCAAAGGGATTGTAGACCGGGAAGTGGTGCGGGTGGTCACCCCCGGCACGGTGATCGATGCCTCCATGCTGGAGGAGGGGCGAAACAACTACATTGCCGCCATCCATGTGGGTCATATGGGGGCGGGACTTGCCTTTGCGGATATCTCTACGGGTGAGGTCAGCGTGCTGGCCTTTGCCCCAGAGGGCTGGGAGGCTCATGGGGTGAACGAACTAAGCCGCTATGGCCCTCGTGAGGTGCTGCTATCGCCCGGTGCAGCAATCCCTGCCCTGCTAGATGTGATTCGTGCCCGGCCGGACTGCCGCTTAGAGCTGGGGGCTGAGACCCTCTTTGACCCAAACCAGGCCAGAGAGAGTCTGGCCCGGCAGTTTGAAGGGGATCAGACTAGCCTGCCGGAGGCCTGCATTCTAGCGGTAGGTGGGCTGCTCCACTACCTCTACCAAACTCAGAAAACCGACCTTGCCCACCTGCGGCGCCTGCGCTACGACGGCGGCGGGGAATACATGGAGCTGGACCCCGTGGCCCGGCGCAATCTGGAACTGACGGAAACCCTGCGGGGGAAGGAGAAGCGAGGCAGTCTCTTGGGCGTGCTGGACAAGACCAAGACCCCCATGGGCGGGCGGCTGATCCGAGCCTGGATCGAGCGGCCTCTCCTCTCCCCCGTGGCCATCGGACAGCGCCTTTACGGGGTGAAGGTCTTGGTGGAAGATGCCGTGGGGCGGGAAGAGCTGCTCCATGCCCTGAAAGAGATCACAGACCTAGAGCGGCTCATTGGCCGCATTGTATATGGCAGCGCCGGACGGCGGGACCTGGTGGCCCTGGGAACGGGCCTTTCCAAGATACCCAAGCTGCGTGAACTGTTAGAGGGTATGCAGGGCAAAGGGGAGGAAAGCCAGCTCCTGGGCCAGCTTGTCCAGGGACTGGATGACATTGCCCAGCTGCGTGACCTGATTGCCCGAGGTATTGTGGAGGATCCACCCTTTTCCGTGCGGGAGGGCGGGGTCATCCAGGATGGCTACCACCCGGATGTGGATCAGCTGCGGGATATCCTCACAAACAGCCGGGGCATCATCGCCGGGATTGAAGCGAGAGAAAAGGAAAAAACGGGAATCAAAAGCCTGAAAATCGGCTATAATAAAGTGTTTGGCTATTACATCGAAGTCTCCAAGTCCTACTATAGCCAGGTGCCGGAGACCTACATCCGCAAGCAGACCCTCTCCAACTGTGAGCGCTACATTACCCAGGAACTGAAAGAGCTGGAACACTCCATTCTATCGGCTCAAGATCGGATTACCGCCCTGGAGTTTCAGCTGTTCTCCGAGATTCGGGCGGTGGCGGCCTCCTGGGTGGGAGAAATTCAGCAGACCGCCAGCGCTGTGGCCCAAATTGATGTGCTGTGCTCCTTTGCCACCGTGGCCGCCGAGAATCACTACTGCATGCCCCACGTAGATGACAGTGACAAGTTGGAAATTCGGGAGGGCCGCCATCCTGTGGTGGAAAAGATGCTAAAGAACAGCCTCTTTGTTCCAAACGATACCCAGATGGATTGCAGCTCCCACCTGGCGGCCATTATCACAGGGCCCAATATGGCGGGCAAATCCACCTATATGCGCCAGGTGGCCCTCATTGTGCTCATGGCCCAGATCGGCTGTTTTGTCCCGGCAAAGTCCGCTCGTATCGGGGTCTGCGACCGGGTCTTTACCCGCATTGGTGCGTCGGACGATTTGGCGGGGGGCCAGTCCACCTTTATGGTGGAGATGAGCGAGGTGGCCGAGCTGCTGAAAAATGCCACCTCCAAGAGCCTACTTATTTTGGACGAGATTGGCCGGGGCACCTCCACCTACGACGGTATGGCCATCGCCCGGGCGGTGCTGGAATGGTGCGCCGATCCAAAGCGCCTGGGGGCGAAAACCCTCTTTGCCACTCACTACCACGAGTTGACTACCTTAGAGGGGCAGATCCCCGGTGTGCAAAACTTTAACATTGCCGCAAAAAAGCGGGGGGACGAGATTATTTTCCTGCGGAAAATCGTACCCGGCGGTGCCGACGACAGCTACGGCGTGGAAGTAGCAAAGCTCGCCGGCGTGCCCGACTGGGTGGTCCAGCGGGGCCGCTCCCTCCTCAAAGAGCTGGAGGCCCAGGGCCGCACGGGAAGTCCCGGCGGCAAAACGGGGAAAGGAACCGATCCAAAAGTGGAGGAACCCCAATACTCTCTAGAGCAAATGCAGGAGGCCCAGGTGCTGGAGCATTTGCGCAAGACTGCAGTGGAGACCCTTACGCCCTTGGAGGCGATGAACTTATTGTATGAACTAAAGCAAAAACTGTAAGCTTTGCCTTGCAGGTGCTAAAAAGGAGGTGGCCCTATGGCCCGTATTGTACAGTTAGACGCCCACCTTGCCGACCTCATCGCCGCAGGTGAGGTGGTGGAGCGACCGGCATCGGTGGTAAAAGAACTCATGGAAAACGCCATCGACGCCGGTGCAAGTCAAATTACCGTTGAAATCCAGCACGGAGGCATGACCCTGATTCGTGTAACCGATAATGGCAGTGGTATTCCGGCGGAAGAGGCGGAGACGGCATTTCTGCGCCATGCCACCTCCAAGCTGCGCACAGCCCGGGACTTAGAGGCCATTGGAACCCTGGGCTTTCGTGGAGAGGCTCTGGCGGCCATTGCGGCCGTTTCCCGCATTTCCTTACTCACCCGCAGTCCGGAGGCGGACTTTGGGGTGGCTCTGACCTTGGAAGCAGGAAAGGTCTTAGACCGACAGGAGAGTGGCTGTCCTTCAGGGACAACCATAGTGGTACGGGACCTATTCTTTAACACCCCCGCTCGGCTCAAGTTTATGAAGCGGGATGCGGCGGAGGGTGCAGCGGTATTCTCTCTGGTCCAGCGGATGGCCTTGGCCCACCCGGAGATTTCGGTCAAGTTTTTGCGGGACAATAAGCAGGAGCTTTTGACCCCCGGAGACGGGAAGGCGGCATCTGCCCTGTACAGTGTACTTGGTCGAGACCTAGCCTTGGGTTTTCTGGAGGCCAAGGGCAGTGGGGATGACGTTAGCGTGGAGGGCTTTGTGTCCATGCCTGCTTGCTGCCGGGGCACTCGGGGCTACCAGCATTTCATCCTCAATGGGCGGCCCATTAAGTCCCGCCTGCTCATGGCGGCGGTGGAAGAGGCCTATCAAAACCAGAAAATGGTGGGGAAATTCCCCGGCTGCGTGCTGTATATTACTACCAAACTGTCTGCGGTGGATGTGAATGTGCATCCCGCCAAGACAGAGGTGAAGTTTTTAAGTGACAAAAAGATATTTGACGGGGTGCTGTACACCGTGCGCTCGGCCCTGGGTGCCCAGGAGCGGCATCCGGAGATGAAGCTGCCGGAGGTGAGCATTCCAACAGCGCCCAAAGCAGCGGTTCCCTCTAGAGGGGGGCAGAACCTGACGTCCCAGCAGTTTCGTGACAGCATGGGTGGGGCGGTTTTGGCCCATCAGCCAAAGGCCTACGCCGTCCGTGGCTGGGAGGCGGAGCCTCCCAAACGCCAAATGCCCAAGGAGGAGCCCCTGCCCCAGCTGCAGATACCCCTTCGCCAGGAAGAACCAAAGCTGCCGGTGGAGCCGATGGCGAAACCAGAGCCCGAGGCACCCCAGGAAACCCTTGCCCCGGAAGAGACCATTCTGCCGGTAGAGGAAGCCCAGTCCCCTGCTTTTCGTATAGTGGGCGAGCTGCTTCACACCTACATTGTGGTGGAGCAGGGGGAGGAAATTCATCTCATTGATAAGCATGCGGCCCATGAGCGTATGCACTTTGACCGCATGAAGGCCAGGGATTACAAGCCCATGGCCCAACTGCTCCTGGAACCCCTGGTCTTTACTCCTCCGGCCCAAGAGGCCCAGGCTCTTTTGGAGCAGCTGCCCCTCTTGGAGTCCTTCGGGTTTTTGGTGGAGGACTTTGGCGGCGGGGCCTTGGTGGTACGGCAGATTCCCTTTGACATTGCTCCTGGGGAGGCCGAGGGCCTTCTCTGTGAACTGGCGGCCCATCGCCTAGCAGGCCGGCAAAAAGCCCCGGAGGACATGCGGGATCATCTGCTCCATACCATGGCCTGTAAGGCGGCCATCAAAGGGGGCCAGAATACCAAGCCCCAGGAGCTATTGCCCGTGGTAGAGGCCGTCATGGCGGGATCGGTGAAGTACTGTCCCCATGGTCGTCCCGTGGCCATTACCCTGACCCGCAGCCAGCTGGAGCGGCAGTTTGGCCGCAGCTAGGAGAGTCTATGAATCGGAAGCTTATTGTACTGTGCGGGCCTACTGCCTCGGGGAAAACCAAGCTTGGCGTTGCTCTTGCGAAGGAGCTGGACGGGGAAGTGGTATCCGCCGACTCCATGCAGATTTACCGGGGCATGGATATCGGAACCGCCAAGCCAAGTCTCTTAGAGCGGGAGGGCATTCCCCACCACATGCTGGATGTGGTGGATCCCAATGAAAGCTACAGTGTGGCCCGCTATGTCAGCCAGGCCACGGCCTGTGTCGAGGATATTCTCTCCAGGGGCAAACAGCCCATCTTAGTGGGCGGGACAGGCCTATACATTGACGCACTGGTGGCAGGGCGGGAATTCGCTCAAGAGAGCAGCGGGGTGTATAGAACTCTTTTGCAAGAGCGGCTTCTCAAAGAGGGCATCCCACCCCTTTTGGACGAACTGAAGAAAGTAGACCCGGAGTCGGCCGATCGCCTGCACCCCAACGATGAAAAGCGCATACTCCGGGCACTGGAAGTCTACTACGAAACCGGGGAGACCATCTCCCAGCACAATGCCCGGACAAAGGCCCTGCCAGACCGCTATCCGGCCCTGCGCATTGGTCTTAGCTTTCAGGATCGGGCAAAGCTTTACCAGCGGATCAACCAGCGGGTGGATGAGATGCTGACAGCGGGACTGGAAGCAGAGGTGAAAGCCCTGCTACAGACAGGGGTTTCTCCGGAGGCGACGGCCATGCAGGCCATCGGCTATAAGGAGATGGTTGCCTGCCTGGAGCGGGGAGAGCCCATTCAGATGGCAGCAGAGGAAATCAAGCTGCGCTCTCGCCAGTATGCCAAGCGGCAGCTGAGCTGGTTTCGGCGCAGAGAGGATTTGCGCTGGATCTTGTGGAGTGACGAACCCTGCTTTGCGGCAGGGATAAAAGAGGCAACTGCCTACATAAAAGAACAGTTGGGCAGTTGCTCCCAGGAAAACCCTTTGAAGTGAGGACAGTGGAATGAAGCAAGGAAACTTACTAAACCGAGTTGTGATGATTATATTGTTTGCGGGGGTTTTGCTCTACATCGCCCTCTACGCCTGGCGGGCCTATACCAATCCCTTTCGTACGGTTGTGGTCTACAATGATGTGGTGGAGACCAGTCTGCCGGTAGAGGCTTGGGTGTTCCGCACGGAGCAGAGATTGGATGCGGCCTCCGGCTTAATAAGTTATCAGATCAATGAGGGGGAAAAGGCGAGAAAGGATCAGGTTGCGGCCATTGCCTACCAGAGTCAGGAGGCGCTGAGCCAGCAACAACAGCTGAAAACAGTTGAGGCGCAGATTCGTCAGCTGGACTATGCCAGAAGTGACGATTCCCCCAGTGGAAAGACACTGGAAACCCAGTTGCAAGAGAGCTATGCCCAGGTGGAGCGGGCCGCCTCAAGAGGAGATTTTACCAGCGCAACGAGCCAGGCCGACCAACATAAGCGCCTGGTCCTAAGGCGGGAAACCTTATCGGATGCGGAAAGTGCATCGGCCATCGGAATGGCCTCTCTTGAGCTTGGAGGAAAACTAGCCCAGCTTAAGGAGGAGGTGCAGGGGGAGTATACACCGGTGTTAACCCCGGCCTCCGGCGTGTTTTCCATTACGGTAGATGGCTACGAGACGATTTTCCGCCCGGAGCTGCTAAAGGATATTCAGGTTGCAGAGTTTAAGGAACTGGTGTCACAGAAGCCTAGCCTAGACGATGGCGCAGTAGGCAAGGTGGCAACGGACAGCCTCTGGTATTTGGCCATGGTGGTGAATGAGGAGCAGCGCGCCCTTTTCATGCAGAAAAATCAAATTTCCGTTCGCTTTTCCAGCCTCCCTGAGGCGGTGCCCATGTCCCTTTATAGTGAAGGTGTTGTCAAGGACGGAAGGGCAGTGGTGGTTTTGTACTCCCGTATGAATTTGGCCGAGACAGTATCCCTGCGCAAGCTCTCCTGCTCGGCGGTGTTTCAGAGTGACCGGGGTGTGCGGGTGCCCAAAGAAGCTGTGCGGGTGTTAGAAGGGGACATTCCAGGTGTCTACACCGTAACAGGGTATTGTGCGGAATTTAAGCCCATTAAGGTGCTCGCAGAAGATAAAAACTATTATATTGTAGAGGCGGCACCATCTGGGCCCAAGGATAAGCGTATTCTACGGGCCGGCGATGAGGTCATCATTGCCGCAGCAGAACTCTATAATGGAAAGGTGGTGCGCTGAGATGCAGCAGGAACAAATTGTAGCCAACGTAAAGGCTGTTTTAGATGAGATTGCGCGGGCGGCAAAAAAGGCCGGGAGAGATCCCAGGGAGATTACTCTTGTGGCCGCCACGAAAACCAGAACGGCTCAGGCCATTGCCACGGCCATTGAGGCTGGGGTGACCATTTGCGGAGAAAATCGTGTCCAGGAGCTGCTGCCCCACTTAGAGGTGCAGGCCTACACGGGGGCAAAGGTTCACTTCATCGGCCATTTGCAGACCAACAAGGTGCGGCAGGTGGTGGGTAAGGTGGATATGATTGAGTCGGTGGACTCGAAGCGGTTGGCCGAGGCCATCGCAAAGCAGGCAGAAAAGCTGGGGATTACCCAGGATATTCTTCTTGAGGTGAACATTGGCAGGGAGGAGAACAAGGGGGGAGTGCTCCCTGAGGAAATCCCCAATCTGGTGGAATTTGTGGACAGTTTACCCAATATTCGCCTGCGTGGACTCATGTGTATCCCTCCAAAAACCACCGATGAGGTAAAAAATAGGATGTTTTTTGCACAGACTCGACAGCTTTTTGTTGACACACGAAAAAAAATGGGAGATAATAGCTCAGATATAGACTGCCTCTCTATGGGCATGAGCGGAGATTTCCCCTTAGCTATCGAGGAAGGCGCAACTTTAGTACGGGTTGGCACGGCCCTGTTCGGTCCTCGACCAAACCTGTAGAAAGATAAAATGGTCTTTATCCTACCCGATGTGGACACTGCGCTTTGGCGCTTAGGATGAATAGAGCTTTTGGAGGAACTTAAAGATGGGATTCATTGACGAACTGAAGAGACTGGCACATCCCTATGAGGACGACTTGGATGACGATTACGATGACGACTTTGAGGACGAAGCCACCAGCTTCACAGAGCCCCCCCCTAAGAAGGAGCGTAGCCGTGATGCCTCTTCTTATGGTGACTTTGAGCGCCCCGGTAGGAATAAGGTTGTCAACATCCACACCACAACCCAACTCCAGGTGGTGTTGGTAAAGCCTGATCGCTTTGAGAACGCCTCAGAAATTGCTGACCACCTGCGTGATAAGCGCACCGTGGTGCTAAACCTGGAGTCTACCAAAAAAGACATTGCCCGCCGCCTGCTGGACTTTTTGTCCGGGGTGGCCTATGCCAACGAGGGCAAAATTAAGAAAGTAGCACTCTCCACCTACATCATCACTCCCTATAATGTTGACATTTTGGGGGACTTGATTGACGAGCTGGAGAACAATGGGCTGTATTTCTAAATGTAATGGCAGAAATCTGCAGTATATTGGAGTGAAGAAGCTATGATGACACCTCAGGAAGTGGAGACCCATGTCTTTTCGAAGACCGGTTTTAAAGGCGGCTATAACATGGCCGAGGTGGATGCCTTTTTGGATGCCCTAACCGTAGATTATACCGGGCTATATAAAGAGAACGCCGCACTGAAAGGCAAAATGAAGGTCTTGGTGGACAAGATCGAAGAATACAGATCCACAGAGGATGCCATGCGCATGACCCTGCTCTCCGCTCAGAAAATGGCAGACACCATGCTAAAAGAAGCGGAGGAGAAAAAGGCAGAGGCCATGTCCCGTGCTGAAGGGGAGACCAGAACCCGTATTGAGCAAATTCAGCGGGAGCTGGCCAATGAGGAGCTGCGGCTTACTGCAGCCCGCAACTCCACCACCGCCTATGTGGCAAAGCTCAAGGAGCTGTACACCCATGAGCTGGCCTATATCTCTCGCCTGTCCGAGATGGGAGTAACTGCCCCCGAGGAAGAGGAAGCCTCTGCTACTCAGGATGAGGCAACTGCTGCCCTGGTCGAGCAGGAGAAAGACGACGAAGTGGAACTGACTGTTCTGGAAGAGGAAGAAAGCGCTGCGGAGGATGGGGATGCTGTCCAAGAGGATGCAGACGAGGCTTCCGAGAAGGACGAGGATACCAGCGGGGATACCGTGGTGTTCGACCGTCTTCAGTTTGGCAAAGATTTTGACTTTGAGTGAGAACAGGGGTTTTACCTGTCGTTGAGCCCCTAAACAAATGAAAAACCACTTCGGTGGTGCTTAAGGCGGAACCTTGCCGGGTCTGGCGAGGTTCCGCCACTGCGATTCAATACGAAAAAAGCGGGCGACTTCATGCGCCCTTTGGAATGAGGAGAGGAAGCAATGTCCCAGGATTATAATGCGACCATACATCTGCCAAAAACCGAATTTCCCATGCGAGCCGGCCTGCCTGTGCGTGAGCCTCTTATGCTTCATGAGTTTGAGGAAAAGCAGCTGTATCAGCGCCTGATGGAGAAGAACCAGGGCAAGCCAAAGTTTGTCCTTCACGATGGACCACCCTATGCCAACGGGGATATTCACATTGGCCATGCCTTTAATAAAGTCATTAAAGACATCATCGTACGCTATAAAAACATGAGCGGGTTTGCTGCCCCCTATGTCCCTGGGTGGGATACTCATGGCCTTCCCGTTGAGTCGGCCATTATGAAGAACAAAAAGATCAAGTACCACGACCTCAGCGTCAGTGAATTTCGGGACAAGTGCCGGGAATATGCCCTGGACTATGTGGACCGTCAGCGGGAGCAGTTTAAGCGCCTGGGCGTGGTAGGCGACTGGGAAAACCCCTACATCACCCTGACCAACGACTTCGAGGCGGCACAGATTCGGGTGTTCGGGGCCATGGCGGCGAAAGGCTATATCTACAAGGGTATGAAGCCGGTGTATTGGTGCTACAACGATGAGACGGCTCTGGCCGAGGCCGAAATTGAGTACCAGGACGATCCCAGCACCACCTTATACGTCAAGTTTATGGTGCATGACGACAAGGGACTTCTGGGCCAGTTTGGTGATTTGTCCAAGATGTCCTTTGTGATTTGGACCACTACGGCATGGACCTTGCCCGGAAACCGGGCGATCTCCCTCAATCCGGACCTTGACTACATCCTCATGAAGGCCCCCAACGGGGAGATTTACATTGTAGCCCAGGGCCTTGCGGAGAAGGTTGCGAAAACCTGCGGCATTGAGAGCTATGAGACCTTGACTACCCAGAAGGGCAGCTTTTTTGAACTGATGACCGCCCATCACCCCTTTGCGGAGCGTGACTCGGTCATTTTGTGCGGCGACCATGTTACCTTGGAAGCCGGCACCGGCTGCGTCCATACGGCTCCCGGCTTTGGTGCCGATGACTTTGCCGTGTGCAAAAAGTATGACCAGGAGGGCCTGACTAATATTGGCACTCCTGTGCCCGTGAACGCCCGGGGCGTTTTGACCGATGAGCGCTTTAACGGTGTGCATATCTCCAAATCCAACGAGGCGGTCATTCCCGTGTTGGAGGAGAATGGCGCCCTTTTGGCCAAGGAAGAGATTATCCACGCCTATCCCCACTGCTGGCGCTGTAAGAATCCTGTGATTTTCAGAGCTACGGAGCAGTGGTTCTGCTCCGTGGATTCCATTAAGCAGGCTGCGGTGGATGCCTGCGATGAGATTTGGTGGAAGCCCGAGTGGGGCAAGGAGCGCATGACCGCCATGATCTCCGAGCGCTCGGACTGGTGCATTTCCCGTCAGCGCAAGTGGGGCGTGCCCATTCCTATTTTCTTCTGTGATGACTGCGGGGAACACATTGTCACCCCCGAGACCATTGACCATGTAGCAAATCTCTTTGCCCAGCACTCCTCCAACATCTGGTTTGAAAAGTCGGCCCAGGAGCTAGTGCCTGAGGGTTTTGTCTGCCCACACTGCGGTGGCAAGCACTTTTCCAAAGAGACGGATATTATGGACGTGTGGTTTGACTCCGGCTCCTCCTGGGCGGCGGTGGTCAAGGCCCGTCCGGAACTATCCTACCCTGCGGACCTCTATCTGGAGGGTGGCGACCAGTATCGGGGCTGGTTCCAGAGCTCTATGCTCACCTCCATTGCGGTGGAGGGCAAGGCCCCCTATCGTCAAATCGTCACCCATGGCTGGACGGTGGACGGTGAGGGTAAGGCCATGCACAAATCCCTGGGCAATGCCGTAGCCCCTGCGGAGCTGATTAAGGACTACGGAGCCGATGTCATGCGCCTTTGGATCGCCTCCGGGGATTTTACCCAGGACGTGCGCATCTCCAAGGATATTTTAAAGCAGCTGTCCCAGGCCTACCTAAAAATCCGCAACACCGCCCGCTATATGCTGGGGAATCTAGACGGATTTAATCCCGAGAACCTGACCGAGTACCAGGACATGATGGACCTGGACAAGTTTGCTCTGCACAGCTTCAATGAACTGTGCAAGACCGTGCGGGAGAACTACGAAGTCTATGAATTCCATGGAGTCTACCGTGCCGTTTATAACTACTGCGTGGTGGATTTGTCCAACTTCTATTTCGATATCATCAAAGATCGCCTCTATTGCGACGATGATAAGGCCAGAGCCTCGGCTCAGACGGCTCTGTACCTCATACTGGACGGCTTGACCCGTATCATTACCCCCATTCTGGCCTTCACCAGTGAAGAGATTTGGGCACAAATGCCCCACCGAGCAGGGGACAATCAAACCGCAGCCCTACTCAACGAAATGCCCAGCTATCAAGAGGCCTGGTGTCTCTCCGAGGAAGAGAATCAACGTTGGACCCGCCTGGTCTCTCTGCGTGATGCGGTGAACAAGGCCATGGAAAACAGCCGTGCCGCAGGTGGCGTGAAGAAAAACCAGGATGCAGAGATTGCCCTGTTCCTGGAGAATACCCAGGATGCTGCCCTGCTGGAGAGCATTGACTTGAAAACCCTGTTTATTGTCTCCAAGGTTACCATTAACCAGGGCAGCCCCAAAGGGGAAAAGGCCCAGGACTGTGCCTTTGACGTGACCATTGGGGTTACAGAGTCCACCGCACCCAAGTGCCCCCGTTGCTGGAACCATGAGGAAGAGGTAACCCCAGAGGGCCTGTGCCTGCGCTGTGCCCGGGTGATTGCCGGCAAATAGAAATCGATATGAGAAAACAGGGCGGGCAAGCTTGCCCGCCCTGTTTCAGCAGAACGCCGAGGAGGATGGGATGAAAAAAGAAAAGACTTGGCTTTATTTGGGAATTGCGTTGCTCGTGCTGGTGCTTGACCAGCTGGTGAAGGTTTGGGTGCGGGAGAACATTCCCCTCCATGGGCAGCAGAGTTTTTTGCCCGGGCTCGTGGAGCTGACCTATGTGCAAAATACAGGGGCGGCCTTTTCCCTGTTCTCGAAGCATACGTGGATATTGGCCATCATCTCGGGTATTGCAGCGGCAGCCATTCTTGTGCTGCTACTGAAAAAGGTGCTGCCTGGTGCCATGGGACGAGTGGCCCTGGCCCTGGTGCTGGGAGGTGCCATTGGCAACCTGATTGACCGGGTGTTACTGGGCTATGTAGTGGATATGTTCAACTTGCAGTTTATGGGATTTGCCGTGTTCAACGTGGCGGATATCGGCGTGACCTGCGGCGGTGTGCTTCTGTGCGTCTATGTGCTCTTTTTCTGGAAGGGCGGCAGCAAGAAGCAGGAGGATAAGGGATGATCCTGGAACTAGTAGCCGATCAGGCGGGGGAACGGGTTGACCAATTCCTGAGCCGCAGTGTGGAGGGGCTGAGCCGAACCGCTGCCCAGCGGCACTTGGAAGAAGGCCTGGTTCTGCGTCAGGGTAAGCCCCTGGACAAGAAGGATAAGCTAAACCTGGGGGACGCCATCACCGTGGATTTGCCGGATGAGGTGACCCCCATTGCCGCGGAGCCTCAAGAGATTCCTTTGGATGTGCTGTATGAGGATGAGGATGTCATCGTAGTGAACAAGCCGGTGGGTATGGTGGTCCACCCTGCCCCGGGCCATCCGGACCAAACCCTGGTGAACGCCCTGCTCCACCACTGTGGAAGCTCTCTCTCCGGCATAGGAGGAGAACTACGCCCTGGCATTGTACACCGCATTGACCGGGATACCTCCGGTCTTTTAATCGCAGCAAAAAATGATAGAGCCCATCAGGCCCTGGCGCAGCAGCTGGCTGATCACAGCCTATACCGGGAGTATGAGGCCGTACTCGTCGGTGGGCCGAAGGAAGATGAGGGGACGATCAATGCCCCCATTGGCCGTCATCGGCGGGATCGGAAAAAGATGACCATCGCCAGGGAAGGGGGCAAGGAGGCCATCACCCACTGGCAGGTCCTGGCCCGTTACCCTGGATTTACCCATGTGCAGTGCCGCCTGGAGACGGGGCGCACCCATCAAATCCGGGTGCATATGGCCAGCATCGGCCATCCTGTCCTGGGTGATCAGGTCTATGGCAGCAAAAAGCCCTATCCAGGCCTGGAGGGTCAGTGCCTCCATGCCAGAAGGCTGTGCTTTCGCCACCCCAAAACCGGGGAGGAAATCAAAGTAGAGGCGCCTCTGCCAAGCTATTTTACCGAGATTCTGCGAAAGATTGATCGTTAAGGGGGAAATGGCATGTATGAACTGCATCAGGTGGGAGCGAACACCTATTATGTAGACTGCCCGGCAAAGATTGGCCTATACCACCTGGGTGAGGGGAAGGTCTGCCTCATTGACAGCGGCAGCGACAAGGATGCGGCCAAAAAGCTCCTCAAGATACTGGAGGCAAAGGGCTTTACCCTCCAGTGCATTCTCTCCACCCACCACCATGCCGATCATATTGGCGGCAACCAATTTTTGCAGACACGCACCGGGTGTAAGATTTACGCAGCAGGGTTAGACCGGTTACTCATCCAGCAGCCCCTCTTGGAGCCCATAACCCTCTTCGCCGGGCCACCCCCAAAACCCCTGCGCAGCAAATTTCTCTTGGCCCAGGCCAGTGAGGTGGAAGAACTGACAGAACAAGTGCTACCCAAGGGGCTCTCCACGCTCCGACTGGATGGGCACAGCCCGGCCCAGAGCGCCATTTGCACCGACGATGGGATCTGGTTTTTGGCGGATGCCCTTGTGGGTCAGGAGATTTTGGAGAAGTACCACATCTCCTTTCTGTACCACTTGGGGGACTATTTGGAGAGTCTTGCAAAGGTGGAGACCTTGGAGGGCAAGCTCTTTATTCCCGCCCATGGAGAGCCCTGTGAGGATATTTCCCCCCTAGTGGAACGAAATCGTGCCAAGTGCTTGGAGCTTCTGGCTCTGGTGAAACGCTTTTGCACCGAGGGTATTGAGATTGAGGCCTTGCTGGCCCGGGTCTTTGATCACTATGGGCTTACTCTGGATCTTCCTCAATATGTGCTTTCCGGCAGTACCCTGCGGGCCTACCTCTCCCTTCTGCTGGATGCAGGAGAGATGGAAACCTATATAGCAGAGAACCACCTGTACTGGAAAACGCGTCCCCAGACTTGACAGGCTGGGCTTTCCCGCATATAATGAAGCCGTTTGCTGATAGGCAGAGAGGAGGGGCTTCCGTGGGTCGATTTGATGGTGTGCTTTTGGCCACCGATTACGATGATACCTTATACAGTACTACCCATACCATCTCAGAAGAGAATCGGGCAGCGATTGCCTACTTTATTTCCCAAGGCGGCCTATTTACCATCTCCACCGGTCGTTCCTACACCAATTTTGCCATACAGATGGAGCGGGAGGCCTTACCTCTAAATACCCCTGCCATTCTATCCAACGGGGCGCAGATCTATGATTTTCAAGAGAACGCCCTGTTATATGAGGCCCATATGAGCCAGCGGGTCGGCAAAGATATGGAGCAGGTGTGTACCATGTTTCCCGACCTTGGCTTTGAGGCCTATCATGAGGAAAGGGTCTACATCCACAATCCCAATTCAGTGACCAGGCGGCATTTGGATCGTGCCGGTCTTGTGGGTATCCCAGCCGAGATTCGCGAAATGCCCCTACCTTGGATTAAGGCCATTCTGCAGCAGGAGAATCATGAGCTGCTCCTAGAGGTGCAGGCCTATATGCAGACCCTGTGGCCCGAGGACTATGAGGTCATCTTCTCCAATGCGGTGCTCTTAGAGCTGACCGCCCGAGGCAGCCACAAGGGTAGTGCGGTTTTGTGGCTGGCGGAGCGCCTGGGGGTCTCGCCCCGGCACATCTATTGCATTGGAAATGGGCAGAATGACATCCCCATGCTGGCCGTTGCGGAAAAGGATTTTGTCCCTGCCAACTGTGCCCCGGCCCTGCGCCACTGCGGGGCAACCATGCTCCCCTCCTGTGATGAGAGCTGCGTGGCCAGAATGATTGATTGCCTGAAAGAATGGTATCCCGAAAACTAAAAGACGAGAAAAAGCTCGGACATCCTAAGAGATGTCCGGGCTTTGCGATTGCCTAAAGGCAATTATTTGTCATACTTAAAGAAGCCTTCGCCATTTTTCTGGCCCAGCTTGCCTGCACGTACCATTTTACGAAGCAGGGGAGCGGGACGATACTTGGCATCGCCGGTTTCGGCATAGAAGGTCTCCATAATGGCCAGGCAGGTGTCCAGGCCGATCAGGTCTGCCAGGTGAAGGGGACCCATGGGCAGATTTGCGCCCAGTTGCAGGCCGATGTCGATATCTTCCGCAGAGGCAAGGCCCTCCTGGAGAACGAAGATGCCCTCGTTGACCATGGGAACCAGAATACGGTTTACCACAAAGCCGGGGCCCTCGCCTGCCTCGATGGGAGTTTTGCCCACTTCCTTCATCAGGTCATAGGCGGACTGGAATGCCTCGTCGCAGGTGTTCAGGCCACGGATAACCTCTACCAGCTTCATCACCAGAGCGGGGTTGAAGAAGTGCAGGCCAATCATGCGATCGGAGCGCTTGGTAGCAGAGCCGATGGCAGTGATGGAGTAGGAAGAGGTGTTGGAGGCAAAAATGGTCTCGGGCTTACAGATGCCGTCCAGCTCCCCAAAAATTTGCTTTTTAATCTCCAGGTTTTCCACAGCAGCTTCAATAATCAAATCACAGTCGGCTGCATCCTGAAGAGCGGTGGTGTAAGTAACGTTGGCAAGGAGTGCGTCCATCTCCGCCTGGGTTTTCTTGCCCTTGGAGACCAGCTTTGCCTGGCTTGCTTCCAGACGGCCCTTGGCGCCTTCCAGCAACTGGTCATTCAGGTCACGAACCAGAACCTTTTTGCCGCCACCAGCTAACACCTGGGCAATGCCGAGGCCCATAATGCCGCCGCCGAGAATCATAATTTTTTCAATTTTCATTGGAAATCCTCCTTCATATACATTCTAGAAGTAGATTGGAGGGAAAACATCCCACCCCAATCATTCGCCCCGGGGCGAGAATTAGTGGTTTTTAAAATAGTCAATTTCCCGCTTTTCCAAAAAGGCACTCATGGCGTCTTTCTGATCCTCTGTGTCAAAGCAGGTGGAGAAAGCCAGGGATTCGTAAGTAATGGCGGTAGCAATGTCAGCCTGGAGACCCCGGCGGACGGATTGCTTAGCTGCACGTACTGCAATTTGGGGCATGCGGGCAATTTTCTGGGCCAGCTGGAGGGCTTCGTCCATCAGGCGATCAGAGGGAACAATGCGGTTGACCATGCCAAGTTCCTTGGCTTTTTTCGCATCAATAGTATCGGCAGTGAGAATTAGCTCCATTGCCTGGGCCACGCCTGCGGTGCGGGGTGTACGCTGAGTGCCGCCAAAGCCGGGAATGATGCCAAGACTTACCTCGGGCAGACCAAACTTGGCGTTTTCTGCTGCAATGCGAATGTCGCAGGCCAGGGCGATCTCCATTCCGCCACCAAGAGCATAGCCGTTTACAGCGGCGATGACAGGTTTTTCAGAGTTCTCGATGCGCAGGCAGATGCGGCTGCCCATCTCCGAGAACTTTTTGCCGTCATACACATTCATGGTGGTCATTTTGCTAATATCGGCGCCTGCGGCAAAGGCGCGGCCCTTACCGGTGATGATGATGACATAGACATCTTCATCATTGTTTAGACGGGACATGCCCTCTTTCAAATCAAGAAGCACCTGCTGTGACAAAGCATTCAGTGCATCTGGGCGATTGAGGGAGAGTATACCGACATGGGATTTTTTTTCAATTTCGACATAGTCTATCATGGGGAGTCCTCCTATCTCAAGTCTTTGAGCAACACAGAGCCCTGCTCATGAATCTTCAAGCTATAGTATACTGCAAACAGCAGGTTGAAACAAGGAAAACTTCTGGTATTTCACGTGAAAAATGCACAAAAATGGCCCTAAGATTTCATCTAGTATTTAAGAAAAGAAAGAAAAGGTTTTGAGCAGGAAGGCAGACAGAGGTAGGTAGGCGATGGGAAGAAAGATGGCGGGCAGCATGTTGCCCACTTTAATTCGTTTTTGGCTCAGGCCCAGCATGTTAAGGCCGATGCCCATAATAATCACACCACCAACCGCGCTCATTTCAAGAATCAAAGCAGGGGAGAGGTAGCGGGCCAGAATGCTTGCTAGTAGAGTCAGTCCACCCTGGTAGAGAAGGATGGGAACACTGGAAAAGGCCACACCAATGCCCATTGCTGCGGCAAAGGAGATGGCAGTCACCCCGTCAATGACACCTTTTGTGATGAGAATAGAGTAGTCGCCAACCGTGCCAGCCGCTATGGCGCCATTCACCGCCATGGCCCCAACGCAAAAAAGGACAGAGGCCGTGACAAAACCCTCCGTAAAACGGCTGCCTTCCCCGTCGCTCTTAATTAGCTTGCGCTGCAAAAAGGAGCCAAGAGAGTCCAAGCGATCTTCAATGCGGGCGCCTTCTCCCATCAGCACCCCGCCTACCATGCAGACAATCATGCACAGCATATTCTGCGTTTTCATAGCAGAAGCCAGACCGATGGTCATGACACACAGGGAGAGTCCCTGCACAATGGTTGTGGTCAGGCGTTCACTGATGCGGTGGCGGAGCAGAATGCCCAGCAGACTTCCCAATATAACAAGGGCACAGTTGACAAGAGTGGCAATCATAAAGGCACTTCCTTTGCTCGTGAGAATAGACGATTGTAATAAAAAGTTAACTTTTTTGAAGAAATGTTTGCATTGACGTTAAAATGTTACTCAATTCGACAGATTGATTGTGGTACTATTGTAGTAGTTTAGAGCAGAGAGCGGCTTGGGTTTGGATGGCGGGGAGGGATTCCTGTGTCAAATTATGTATGGTGGAGAATTGCCATTGCTGTTCTATGCTTCCTGCTTTTGAGTTTGGCAGTTCTGTTTCAGAGCAGAGCGGCACAGAGGTCCTTGACGCATCAACCGATCAGAGATCGAGGAATCTACATTCAGCAGGTAGAGGCTGGTAGCCGAGGGACAGTAAGTCTCCAGGCCTTTCATGAGCAATACCCCAAACAAGCCTATGTGGCCTCTGTGTTCGGAGAAGAAGAGGATCTGATTAAGCTGGCGGTTCTGTTCTATGATCCACGCCCGAATGGAAACTATGGCATTGCGGTTATGGTACAGCCCGGTCAGTTTTCCACCCTCTATCTTGGGATAACCCAAGATAGCGCCCAGTATTACGCCCAAGACCCCATAACCCTTCATGACAATACCATCTTTTTTTCTTGCACAGACCTTGCGAGCCAGGAAGTTAAGCCCTATACAATACGCTACCAAGAAGGTTGGGTTGAAGAAGGACATACGCCCTTGGTTTTGCTTGGTCAATATAGTTCATAAATAAACCACCTCCCACCCGCCGCTCTGTTTCTGGATGGAATACAACCTCCTCTGTATTTCTCTGGAAAGGGGGGGCGGCGGGTTCCCCCTCTTGCCAATTCTCCGCAAAGCAGGT
>JBHAQX010000039.1:0-17082 GCA_041830595.1 Evtepia sp. | reverse complement strand
TAGAGGTGGAGAACCTGCCCCCTCTGCATCCCATTTACTCAAGAGATCGAAGAAGCCTGCTTTTTCGCCTGAGTTATTACAAAAAACGGATCAACCTAGAGGTCTTTCATGCCCTAACCGATGGGACGGGAGCCATGCAGTTTTTGCAGTATATTGTTATGGCCTATTTACGGTTTCGTCATGGAGATCTGTTGGGACAGGAACCTGGTCTTTTGCCCATTGTGCAGCCTGAGGTAACCCAAGATGGCTACGATCACTACTACGCGAAAACAGGCAAGGACCCGGGGCGTAGCCGCACCGCTTATCAGCTGGGGAGAGAGCGCACGGGGCAGCTCTCCTTTGGGGTGATCGAGGCAGAGGCGTCTCTAAAGGCCATGCGCGCCCTGGCAAAGGACCAGGGGACAACGGTGACAGGTTATCTCACGGCCCAGCTAATCTGGGCGGTTCATGAAACCATGTCGGTTTCTGAGCAGCGGCGCCCTGTGGTGATTTCGGTTCCCGTCAATCTGCGCAAGTATTTTCCCAGCCAGTCAATGCGCAACTTTTTTGCCGTCATTTTGGTCAGCCATGATTTTTCCAGACAGGGCAAGAGCCTAGAAGAGGTGTTGGAAAATGTGAAGGGGCAATTTGCTGCCTTGCTCAGTCCGGAGGCCGTTGAGGCGCGGATGAGCCGTATGATTCGCCTAGAGAAGAAACTGGCGGCAAAACTGACCCCCCTGGTGCTGAAAGGCCCAGGCCTAAAAATTGGAAAGCGCTTGTTTAACCGCTCCTTTACGGCGGGGCTTTCCAATGTAGGAGCGGTGACCATGCCCCAGGTCTTTGTCCCCTACATACAGGGATTTGACGTATTCAGCAGCACCAGAAAGCTGGATATTTGCCTATGCTCCTACGGGGATCGGCTGCTACTGAGCTTTGCCTCGTCCCTTTCTTCTGTAGCGGTGCAGCGTAATATGATTCGAAACTTGGCAAAGGTTGGACTGGACTTAACGGTGGATGCAAGCCGGGAGGGTGTGATATGGGGGTAAAAAAACTGGAATGCCAGGCATGTAATGTGAAGATTATGGGAAGACGGCGTCGTTGTCCTCTGTGCGGAAATGAACTGATCGGTGAGGAACTGGGAGAGAGTGTCTTTCCGGAGCTTACAACGGGACCTACCTCGAACAGGCTAGCCCTGCGCCTTGCGGTTCTCGTCACCGTAGTCGGAGCCTTGGTTTGCCTGATGATTAACATCGGTATGGCGTCCGGCCGCTTTTGGTCTCTGTTTGTTCTGGCAGGGTTATGCAGCTTTTGGTTTGCGGCAGCGGTGGCGTTTTATAAGCGGCGGAATGTATTTAAGCTTATTCTTTGGCAGGTGGTCATCGTATCGGGCCTGTCCATCCTCTGGGATCTCTTTACAGGGTTTCACCGCTGGTCCTTAAACTTTGTTCTGCCCGTTGTCTGTACCAGTGCTCTGCTGGCCATGGTCATCATCGCCCAAGTCACCCATCGTCAGCTTCGAGACTATCTGGTCTATCTGCTGATTGATCTAGTGCTCAGTTTTGTAACCCTAGTGCTGCTCCTGTGGGGGGTGCTGACCGTTTATCTGCCGACCCTAATTTGCCTGGGAATTAGCCTATTGTTTCTCGTTGCTGTGATTGTTTTTTGGGGGAGGACCCTTTGGTCGGAGCTGAGACGCAGGATGCATGTTTAGGCGTTTTGCACAAAAAAAAGAAAATTTGTATTTGCTATTTACAAGATCCGTTCGTTGTGTTATAAAGAGAGTAATTAAGAGTAGGCGATGATGTCTGCTGGTATCAGACGTGAACAAAGGCGTTCACCGAAAACAGGACTTTTCTGTCCTGTCGTCGGTGAGCGCCTTTTTATTGTTTCAAAATCAAGGTAGACCAAGGGAGTGTGATGCGGATCTGTATTTCTACAGAGTCAAAATCTAACAGTTAGCAAAAGAGAGACAAAAAAGAAAGGAGAAATTTGCATGCCATTAATGTTTAAATCGGCAAGGCGGGAAGACGGCAAGCTGCAACCCCATATTAAGGCGGGCCTGTTTAACATTCGACTTCCTCTAGTTCACTGGGAAATCGAAATTCCAGAAGCCATTCAGGGTATGTTTGTTTTTATGACCGGGGCAGCAGCAACGGTTTATCTGCAAGAGCAGTTTGATTTACCCTTTGAAATTGCCCTATCCATTGTGATTGTCCATGAGTTCCTCTATCTATGGCAAAATATGATGGGTGATGCACTGATCGGTGGTTGGATTACCCCGGCCGTTCCTCTGATTATTACCTTCCTGGGTCAGTATGACTATGATCGTGCGGCAGGGATTCACGACCGCATGTATGCGCTTTTAGCATTGGAAATACTCTTGGGCGTCATATATGTAGTCCTTGGACTCACCAAAGTGGCAGGGAAGCTGGTGGGCTGGTGCCCCTCATCCCTAAAGGGTGGCATTTTGATGGGTGCTGGTATGTCGGCTGCCATCGGAACCTATGGGTTTAAGACGGTTGCGGCAGGCGGCAAAGGCTTTTGGGCTATGCCAGTCACCTTTTCTATTGGTGTTATTTTGGCTCTGTTTCTGTTGTTCTCGTCAGGGTTCAATAAATTTAAGATTGGGCACAAAAATCCCTTCATCCGTTTCATCTCTAAATTTGGGTTTGTTCCGGCCTTGCTTGTGGCCTATATTGTGGGTATGGTCATTGGAGAAATTGGCTTGCCGGAGTTTAAAGATCCTGGGATTGTTTTCAATCCCTTCCCGGGCCTTGCCTATGCCTTCAACAACCTTACTGTGTTTGGCGTAGGACTGCCCCCCTTGCATATTTTTGCCTCTGCTCTGCCCATGGCTATCATGACCTACGTCATTGCCTTTGGGGATATCGTTGGCGGAACGGCCTTCCTCAATGAAACCAAAAAGCATCGTACCGATGAGGATTTGGACATTAACGCCGACCGCACCAATGTTTGCTGTGGTATCCGGAATATTGTGGAAGCTCTGTTTGCTCCCACTTGCACCATGTCCGGTCCCCTGTGGACAGCCATGACCGTAACCGTTGCTGAGCGTTATAAGTCGGGAAAAGATAACATGTATTCTTTCTTCGGCGGTGCCTGTACCTTTAACTTATTTAAGGTACTCAGCTGTTGCTGCATTCCATTGATGGCTCTGGTGCGTCCTGTGCTGCCTCTGGCAATGGCCTTGACCCTGATGATTCAGGCCTTCGGCTCGTTTTATGTGGGCATGACCTTCTGTCGGACGAATATTGAGCGTGGCATTGCCGGCATCACGGCCTGCGTCATTGCCACCAGTGCAAACCCCTCAGTCGGTTTGTTTGTCGGCATTGTGCTTTGCATTGTCGTTGAGTTTTTGAATACTAAAAAACTAGAGCGGGCTAAGCTGGTTGTGGACGGCCTGGAAGACACAACAGTCGAGCTTGTGGAAGCGAGGCGCACGGTCGAAAACCTGGAAGCAGTCGAAGAGAGAAAAGCACTCTCTAAGTAACAACATCTCATAGACTCTCTTCTATTGAGACTCATACTCCCTTGTAGACGACACCCCCAGTTAACGCGAGGCTGGGGGTGTCGTCTCATTCACACTTTCTTCATAATTTTGATTGACAGAGAGGCGGGGGTTCGCTATAATTTTAATATAGCTACACTAAAATATAATACCTATAGAAAAACAGTGGGCAAAGGCGTTTACTGGCAAACTTTTGTTTGTCATGTAGGCGTTTTTTTGTTGGGAATCTATGATTTTGCTGGAAGGGGGGGTGTAGATGATTGAGCTATTTCCGGCATCCAGTATCTTGCTTATTTCGAACAAAGAGCTTGTGCAAAAGCAAATGGACCAGGTGATTCTTGAAGTTGGTACACCCCCTGCGATTTGGGTGAAGGGAATTGAAGAGGCGAAACGAGTGCTGATTGATACTGATGTGGAATTGGTGGTGCTGGACATGCCCATAGCTGGTGAAGATGGTACTGCCTTCGCCATAGAGCTGGTACGCAGCCGATCAATGAACTTTGGCATCATCATGCTCATCGACCCAGAGCAGATAAAGCACAATCTATACCAGGCGGAGCGCATGGGCATCATCACCTTGAATAAGCCTTTAGACTCCCACCTTTTGGTTCAGACAATACGCCTGCTTCTTGCCTTTCAAGCCCGCATTAAGAAGCTGCAAAGTCACGCGGAACGATTGCAGCAAAAGCTGGAGGATGATCGATTGGTAAACCGGGCCAAACTACTACTCATCGAGAATCAGAAAATGAAAGAGCAGGACGCCCATCACTTTATTGAGCGCAAGGCCATGGATGCCTGTGTACGAAAAACAAAAATTGCCAAAGATATCATTCGTATGTACGGAACAAAGTAAACTACAAATCAGCTGGAAGGGTGGAGTATAGAATGAGACTAACAGGAAAGAAACGTGAGGCAGGTGGAGAGCAGCCCTATATCCCTTTGGGCGTATTCAAACTGAGGTTGCCCTTTCTCCACTGGAGCTGGTCCATGCCGGAGATGGTGCAGGCTATGGTGGTGTTTGTTACGGGAACAGCGGCCATAGCCTACCTTCAAGATCTGTTTGGACTTTCCTTTGAGGTGGCGTTGGCCATTGTGTTTGTCCATGAGCTGCTGTACCTAGTCAACAGTTTCTTGGGCGATCCTCTCATCAGTGGCTGGATTACCCCGGCCGTTCCCCTCATTACGGTTTTCTTGCTCCAACACGAGGGCGTGAACCGGATTCATGCACTGATCTCTTTAGAGCTGCTTATGGCCTTTCTGTTCATTGTACTTGGCCTGACGGGACTGGCGGCTAAACTGGTTAGCCTATGCCCTCGTTCTCTGAAAGCCGGGATTCTAGTTGGCTCCAGCTTTGCCGCCTGCTTTGGCCGCTATGGCTTCAAGGCTCTAGCGGAGGGCGGCATGGGTTTTTGGAGTAACCCAGTGAGCTTCTCCGTTGGTGTGCTTTTGGCCCTTTTTCTGCTCTACTCCTATGGGATAGGGAAAGTAAAGTTTGCCAGCAAGAGCCGTATAGTAAAAATACTTAACAAGCTAGGATTTGTGCCAGCTTTAGTGATTGCTAGTGTAGTGGGGATCCTGGTTGGGGAGTTTGCATCCCCTACAATCGACCTGTCCCACATTGTGTTTAACCCCCTGCCCTATTTGGGAGAGGTATACGAGAATTTTACAATTTTTGGCCTGGGGTTGCCACCCCTTGGTGTGTTTGTTTCGGCCATTCCCATCGCCATTGCCTGCTATCTGATTGCCTTTGGGGATTTGGTCAATGGTACCTCTATTATCAAGGATGCCCAGGCGTATCGACCGGACGAAAAAATAGACATGAACTCTAACCGCACCCACTTATGCTGCGGAATTCGCAACTTGGTTGAGGGATTGTTTGCACCCACCTGTAGTCTCTCTGGTCCCATCTGGAGTGCCATGACCATTACCGTGACCGAACGCTATAAGTCGGGGCAAAAAAATATGAATTCAATTTTTGATGGTGTGTGTACATTCAATGTGACAAAGGCGCTATGCCACTTAATTTTGCCACTGGTTATCTTCATTCAACCAGTGCTGCCCCTGGCCATGGAACTTACTTGGATGATTCAGGCCTTTGCTTGCTTTTACATTGGAACGAGCATGTGCCGCAGCAATGTGGAGCGAGGGGTGGCAGGACTGACAGGGGGGGCCATTGCAGTGTCCCCCAATCCCTCCATTGGACTACTGATTGGTATTGTATTATGTATCGTAATGGAGTTTGTTGGAACAAATAAGGCGGACCGGGCCTCTCAGGCGGCAGCCGGGCTGGCATCAACCGTACAGGCCAACTTTTCTGATGTGGAGGAATAAGCCTTACGCAGCAGCCTGGAGTGAGCGGTCAAAACCTTTTGCAAGCAGAATAGCTGTGGGCAGGGCTTGGGCAATGAAAAAGAATCCCTCCGGTATCTATAGGTGCCTGAGGGATTCTTTTTGCAAAAAAAACAATTCCTTACTAAAAGAAAGGGTAGACGAATGGTAACAAAAATGGTAACATAAAGCAAAAGAAAAGAACGGAGAAAACTGTTACCAACTAAATGAGTAGGTTGAACCAAGAAGCTTGAAATTTCCATTAAATCAGTAGGTTGATGAATGTGAAATACCTTTACAGCGATTGATTTTTATTGCTTTTGCTGTGATTTGTGAGCGAAATTTGTGGATTCGCAGCAACACAACTGGAAAAAAATGGACTAGACAACGCCTGCTGGGAAAAGAAATTACAAATAAAAACCACTAAAAGCTTTGAAATTCAAGAAATGAAAAGTAAAAAAGCTTGTCGCTTGAGAGGAGCTGTAGCGTATGCAACAAGACAGTGGAAAAGCACAGAAAACGAGTCACTGCTGTAGAATTAAGATATCGGAGAGGGCTGAAAATCAAGGGGATTTGAACTGTTTCGGAAGTAAATGGTCGTTTACCAGTGAATAGATGTCGTTCGCCGCAAACAGATGAAATTTGGAAAAACTTGTGATACAATTGGCGCATATATCAATGGTGTGAATTGTTACTGGGTTTGCACTTTTTTCTTACCTTTTGGGAGAAGTAATTTTTGGAGGGGTTATAATGACACGATTCAGACAGACAATCAAGAAGCGATTATCCTTTTTCCTAGCAATGGCAATGGTGCTTTCCCTGTTGCCAATAGGCGCATTTGCGGACTCTTTTAAGATCATGGAACAGAAGGGTACTGAGGCTATTTATCAGTACAAGGGCACTAAATTTGAGCCTGACAGTACTGGTCTTAGAATTTTGAGTATTGAGAAACCGGATGCGCCTGAAGAGTACAGTAAGAACCCAGTGTATAAGTACCAACTTGTTGACACAACGGGTGGCAAGCCGAGTACGATCGATGCATACTGCAGCGATTTGAAAACGCCTTGTAAGGAGGACGAAATGTACTCACGGGTTCCCCTAGAGTATGTTGTAAATCACCCGGCGGCGGCAGCGGACTTTTTCTCTGGAACTCCGGAAGAGCGGAAAGCCAAAGCGGAACGGCTGCGTGCGATCTTAATTCACTCTGACCTCTGGGATACCAGTGTTTCGGATCTTGGTGCGAAAGCTGGAATCGACGGACTGAATCAGTCTCAAGTGATGGCCGCTACCCAGATGGCGATTTGGACGTTAGTTAACAATGCAAAGCCTAACCTAAAAACTGGAGCCATGGCCAATGGAAATGTAGAGAAATACTACAACTACCTCCTTAAACTTCCCGGCGTTAAAGCAGAAGCAATGGCGAATATTCAGCCCATGGGCACAACGAAGACCATGGACTCCAGCTCCACCTATAAAGCAGAGGTCAAGTATGCTATCGTGGGCCTTGGTACGGGGACAAGCACGAGTGCCGTCAAAGCAACGGCCACCTATACGCTTGCAGGTCAGAAACCTGTAGACATTGCGGCGGAAAAGGTGAAAGTGAACGCTGCTGCGAAAACTGTGACCATCGAAGGTGTTCCCGCTGCGGCAAAGATTACGCTGAATTTGACGACGGTTCTGGACGGTACCTGGGGTGTGTACTTGTTTGTACCACGCTCCAGAGAATCCTCCCAGACACTGGTCTCTGTGGTTAAGATGCCTGTCGATCTACATACCGCTATTGACATTGATGCACCTGTCGGCCTTGCTTCAGTTACCGTGTTTAAGGACTGGATGGCTGGGGACATCGTGTTGGCAAACTCAGCAGTGGAGGACTACACCGCTACATTCCAGTTTACACACTATGCACCTGAGGCAGGGAACGGCAGTTTTCACGGCCTGAAAGCCGCAGAAGACATGACCGTCCGTGGTAACGGCTCTGGTCAGACCGGCCAAGTGTTTGAAAAAGACAAGAGCTATATGATCGAGGAGATTCTGGTAAACGGAGAAGCTCCCGCAAAAACCCTGAAGAAGTATTTTAAGGTGCTGGAAGGTGGCAAAATTCAGTGGATCAATGCTGACGGCACAAACATCGTAGGAGATGACAGCCGCTTTAAGAACCCTGTTGAAGTGAAGACAGGTGGGGTTGAGATTCAAAAGCGGGTCAACCCCAATCCGACACATGAAGCAGCACTGAAGAACCCAGCTGTGTTTACGTTCTACGTTACCTGGGGTAAGGACAAAGACAATCAGAAGCCATACGTCCAGGAGACGTTCGATATTTATGGCAGGGGTGGA
The DNA here is from genome assembly GCA_041830595.1 of Evtepia sp. Classification (GTDB taxonomy): domain Bacteria; phylum Bacillota; class Clostridia; order Oscillospirales; family Oscillospiraceae; genus Evtepia. Next base: position 8,912 of record JBHAQX010000039.1, on the reverse strand, counting down.
ATAACGTCAGACAGAGAAGGCCGGGGCACTACCACTAGTAGTGGCACCTTTACCTTGAAGGATAACCAGTCTGCCGTTTTCTCGGGTATTCCTGAAGGCACGGTATTGACGGTTTGGGAAAAGACTGATGACGGTACCCTGACACCCTACTATGTAATGGACAACAGCAAGCATATTGTGACCATAGAAGGGGACAAGACCCTCACCAAAACCTTTAACAACCAGTATCAGGTGGGTAAACTCACCATCACCAAGGAGATCACCTCTTCTGATAATCAGGTGAACTGGGCGCTTTTGCCCAATCAAGAGCTTCAGTTCTTGGTAAAGGGGGGCGATGGGTTTGAGACGACTGTAATCCTCAATGCAGCAAACCCCAGCAAGACCATTGATGTGCCCTATGGAGCATATACGGTTAAAGAAATTGGGGGCGACGTGTCCGGTTATGCTCTTGTCACCACCTATGTGGATGGCAAAGACAAAGGCACCATCGACAACAGCAATAAGGCTGTGAAGCTCACGGTCAAGAACAACTATACAAAGCAGCAAGGCAACCTTATGGTTACCAAGACGGTAGAGTGGAAAGACGGCATAACAGCTTTTGAGAAAGAGTTCCAGTTTGAAATTAAAGGGCCCGCAAATTGGCATGCTGGCTTAAAGACTGGTGCTGAGGGTGGAGCCTATAGCCTTGTAAAAGATGACAAAGACAACACAAAGGCCACCATCACCTTAAGAGCAAAGAATACAGCCACGGCGACTCTTACAAATATTCCTGCCGGGATTTACACCGTGACAGAAAATAAAGACGGGGCGGATATGAAGGAGTATCGCTTTGCTGTGAGTGCATCTCCCAGCGGTGGTGCAGACAACATTGCAAAGCAGACCGTTACGCACGGGAACACGGCAGGTGTGACCTTTACCAACACCTATTCCAAGCAGTCTGCTACTCTCATTGTAGAGAAGAAGCCTGTCGGGATTGACGGCGACTTGAGCATCATTCCAAATGAAAAGTTTGTCTTCGAAGTTGCCGGGCCAAATGGGTATACCAACACCGTGAAGCTACCGACTCCCCAGCGTAGCTGGAGTGTTACCCTCAATGGCCTTACTCCAGGTGACTACACCGTGACAGAGACCGGGAATAGAGACATTGACAACTACACCGTAAGTAATGATGACACTTTGGTAGTGAAGAAGACCATTGCCGACAATCAGGAAGAAAAGGCAACCATTACCAATACCTATACCCGGAATACCGGCACAGTGAGCTTCCAGAAGGTCATTGAGGGTATCAATGATGAGAAGGTTAGCTTTACCGTAAAGGTTATGGATGGCACTACCCCAGTAAAAAATACATATAAATACACCGTGAATGGTGGTGCAATCCAAAACCTCAACACCAATGATAGCGGCGAGGCAACCATCAAGGACATTGGCCACAATGACAAAATCACCATCACCGGCCTGCCCATAGGTGCAACAGTAACGGTGAAGGAGAATGACAGCAACTTCTACAGATTGACTGGCATTAGTGATACGAATGGTTGGAACCGCGATGTGGCGCAATCCAGCGCAACGACGATAGTAACCGCAGATGGTAAGACTGTTGTGTTTAACAACGCACGTGAAACCACCAATATCACCGTTGCCAAGACGATTGCCAATACACCGGCTAACGTGGACTGGGACAGTTTCCCCAGTGGCATTAAGTTTGAGGTAGTAGGCCCTACTGGTTGGGGTGCCTATGTGAAGAATATCGATGCAGCCTATGACTTCAAGAAGGTGAATGATACAACCTGGAGCTTTGTGCTGACCAAGGACAAGCCCTCCCTTGCCCTGACCAAGATCCCCGCCGGTCACTACAATGTGAAGGAAGATGCGGGAAGTGCAGGTCTTAACGGCTACAGCCTCACAACGGGATGGAAGATCACCGGCGACGGTTCCGGCAGCGCTTCACCAAGCAGCGAAACAGGCAGAGCTGCGGCTGTCAAGGACAAGAGCTATGTGGTAACCTTTACCAACACCTACACCAAGAACGTGGGCACCATCGGGGTGTCAAAGGTTCTGGATGCCCATGGTGATAAAAACCACGAGTTTACCTTTACCATTGCATTTTTCAGTGATGCAGTAGGGGGAACGGCCAAGGTGATAGACCCCGCTACCGTGACAGTGTCAGGCCAGGTCGGAGACGTCACTTGGAACAATGAGAAAACTGCGATGAGCTTTGTGATCAAAGGTGGTAGCAAGGTTACCATTAAGGGCATTCCCGCAAAAACCTATTACAAAATAACTGAGGCGCAGCACGCTGAATATACTTCTACGCCTGTGTACACAAACTGTGAGGGCCAAGTTACGAAGGATGGCAATATAAGCGCCTCCATTAAAAACATTCGCATTACCGATGGTCAGCTCACTCTTTCCAAAACAGTAACAGGCGGCACCTACACGGGAACCTTTAAGTTTACTATCTGGGTGAACAATTCCCTTTGGACGAACGGTAAGGCTACCTCTAATGTGAATAACGAAGTTACCACAAACGCCAAGGGCGAGATCTGGCTCAAGTCTGGCGAAACTGTGACCTTTAAAAACATCCCCAGAGGGGCCAAGGTGAAGGTGGAAGAGGGTGTCAACGATAACTTTACACCGTCCTATTTGATTACGGTTGCTGGAGTCGATGGAGCAAGAAAAGATGACCAGAGGATAGCCACCTTTGCCATGCCTGCAGGTCCAGATAGCAAGGCTGGAGTAGCATTTACAAACGCGCTGAAAAAAGGCACGTTGACTGTGACGAAGGCAACCGCCGGCACTGCGGCTGGGGACTATCAGGACAAAGACTTTACCTTTACTCTTGTAAGCGTAATTGGCACCTCTGAAACTCCGGTTGAGGGAAAAGCCTATACCTTGATAAAAGTGGTTGGCGCAGACGAGCTGAAGAGCACCGATAGTAAGGGCAACTTTACCCTGAAACCCGGCGAGAAGGCCGTGTTTGCAGACCTCGATTATGGTGTTTCCTACAAAGTGTCGGAAGCTGCATTTTCAGGCACTGCAGACGGTGTGACCTTCACAAAGCCTGGTGATAAGAGCGGCACCATGAGTAAGAGCAAGCCGAACCTGACCTTCGCCTTCACCAATACATTTAACTACAAAACCGGCGGGCTAAAGGTGACCAAGAAGGTAGACTTGACTGGAGTTCAGAGCTTTGAGACAGCACCTGCTACCGGAGCCTACACCTTTACCCTCTATGACGGTAACGGCAATGTTGTTCCCAATGCACCTTACAAAATTGGAAGTGACGAGACAACGAAATCGACCAATGCGAATGGTGTCTTTACTCTTCTAGCAGACCAGACCGCTGAGTTTGGTAATCTGAAGAATGGCAACTACTATGTAGTAGAGAATGAAGGCCTCGCAACGGTTCCTACTGGCTTTACGTTTGATAAGAAATCCGGAGATGGCAAAGATAACGCAAAGCTGGTGAGTGAGGGCGCTACGCCAGAGGAGATTACAGTAACCAACAGCTACATCCGCAACACAGGTGAACTGAGCGTTACAAAGACTGTTGTTGACCTGGATGCCGATAAGAGCTACAGTTTCACCCTCTATTATGGCAGTGCAGAAGAAACAAACCGAGTAGAGAACTGGGACGCTGCAGGCAGCGCAACGACGGACGCAAACGGTGTATTCACCTTGAAGCATGACCAGACGGCGATCTTCAAGGGCTTGCCCGTAGGTACTTATGTGGTCGTTGAGAATGTGGTCGAAGCCCAAGCGCCTGGCTACAGCTTGGTGGTAACTCCTTCCGCTAGCCAGAACGCAAAAACCGGGGATGCCCTCGAGATTACCAACACCTATACCCGTGTGCAGGGCAACCTGACGGTGAGCAAGGAAGCGAAGGTGACCCTGGGCGACTTGGATCTAACCAACTGGTCCTATGACTTTACCATCAGCGGTCCTTCTGACTGGACAGGTAACTATTACGATGCGAATGGAGCAGAGAAGTATCTGACATCCGCCGGTGAGGGCAAGTTCAAGTTTACCCTGACCAAGGATGTCTCCAGCCTGGAGCTGAAGGACCTGCCCGGTGGTGACTACACCGTGACAGAGCTAACCACGAGCGGTCCAGACAGCACTGGCTATGTCATGACCACTACCGCCAATACCGTAGAGGGCACGAATACTACGGTTACAGTTGGCGGGGACCAGGCGAATGCCAAGTTTGTCAACAGCTACCGCCTTGTGGGTGCAGAACTCACATTGCAGAAGCTGCTCTCCGGTGTTGCGGGCAATGCAGCAGAGGCAAAAGTCTTTAAATTTACTCTCGAGAAGAACAACAATGGCACTTGGGAGACGGTAAAGCCTATTATCCTTGATGCAACGGGCGCAAATAGCAAGACGACTCTTGCCCTACCTGTCGGCGAATACCGCATTTGGGAAGACGAAAGCGACATTGCGTTGGACGGACACAGCTTTGCAGGAGTAAGCTATTTCCTTGACGAGAGTGAAACCGCAACTGCTACAGAAGAACCAGATAAGGATGGGAAAAAGTGGCTTACATTTGAAGTGGAAGATGAAACGACCATTGCAATCAAAGCTCTAAACACCTATGAGAAGGATGGCGCACGCCTGCGTGTAACCAAAAAGGTAGACGGCTATGCCGGGGCAAACGATAGCTTTACCTTTAAACTAATCGGTGGCACAGTGACCGAACGCGTGGAATATACCCTAGTACTTGCAGATGGCACTTCTAGCGAAAAAAGTATGGACGCAACTCGTCTCTTTGAGCTAAAGCAAGGGGAAACGGCCATCTTCAGGGGTCTTGACACCGGATTGGCGTACACCGTGGAAGAAGTGAAAGACAAGATTCCACAGTACTATGCGTTGACTAAGATGGAAGTGAGCAGCTTTACCTTTGTGAAGTCTGCAGCAACGACCGAAGTACCTACCGAGCTAACTCCCATTGAGAACCCTGAAAAAACGGATTACACAATTAAGGCAACCGCAGGAGCCCGCGATGGGGACAAGTTCCCTGGTCTGGACTTTGTCTTTACCAACACCCGGGCGACTGGTGCTATGAGTGTAACCAAGCAGCTAGTGGGAAGTGCTTACGATGAGAACCCCTTTACCATCTATGTCACCTTCCTCGACAATAAAGCTTTGGTAGATGCGAATCTATTTAAGAGCAGCCTTAAGGTAAACGATGGGGAAGCTACCATCACGGATAAGGGCAGCGTAGAGCTGAAGCTGAAGCCTGGTGATGTTGCTACCATTGCCGGTATTCCCGCAGGCCTTACCTACAAGTTAGGAGAGGATGCAGGGGATCACTACTATAACATCGACTTCGAGAACGATGAAAAAGTGATCACCGATGAAGAAAAACCCGTTGCTGCAAAGGTAATCAACACCCGCAAGGTGGGTTCTGTAAACCTAACCAAGAAAGTGTGGAGCGACCAAGCAGCCTCTAAGGGAGAGGACTTTGCAGTTGAGATCACCTTTAAGCCTGAGGGCACGCCCTGGACCAATGAGATTCTCAAGGACTACTTTGACTGCAAGGCTGGAGATGGTGGAACGGCTACCCTAGTAGGTGGCAATGTGGTTGTTACCGCAACCCTCAAGCATGAGCAGAGCGTTGACATCCAGAAGATTCCAGCAGGTGCCACCTATACGGTGGAGGAAAAGCTAGAGCCTGAGCAGGCAAAGCGCTTTGCAAAGACATTGGTGGGTGCTGACGGCACCGTGGATCCCTACATTGTGGGCGACGGAAAGGACGATCCATCTGGAGACACCATTACGCTCAATAACTTTGAGATTCCCAAAGATACTCTCGTTGTGATGAAGGATGTTGTGGCAAATCCCGGATCTTCCCTCCAAAACGCTCAGTTTAGCTTCACCCTAAGTCTGGTACAGCCAGATGGCGATAGCTATATGGACAGTGCACAGATTATTCATGAAAGCAAGCTTGAGGAGCACATCGCAACACAGAAAGAAGCGATCACCCAGAAGGATGCCGAGATTCAGGTCCTAGCAGAGGCATTTGAGACCGTGTACGGGGAAGCTTATGCAGCTGCTGTGGCCGCCCGTGATGCCATGTTGCAGGGCGATAAGCTGCAGGGCTATGAGCTAACCGACGAGGCCAGAGAAGAGCTAGGCGATGCTCTGCTGAAGGATTGTACAGCCTGCAAGACCGACGAAGAAGGTAAGCCCACCGGCCAGGTCGATAACTACTCCATTCCCTGCACAGAAGACTACTGTGTGGAGGGCACGATTACTCCCCCAGCTGAGCCGTGTACAGCAGAGGGCTGTTTTGAGGGCAAAATCCCCTGTACAGCAGATGGCTGTGGCGAGGCATGCAAGACCTGTGGAGGAAACGGCAAGGTTGACTGCCTCGCTTGTGAGGCCGGCCTAGTTAAGGCTGCAACGGAGGACTGCGAAACTTGTGTGGATGGAAAGGTAATTGACCCCGAGGAACCCCTGAAGACTTGCGATAAATGTGAAGGCACTGGCAAAGTTGAAGATGGAGACGCAGTTAAGGCAGCCATCGCAGAAGCGGAAAAGACCTTCGACGAGAACCCTGCAGTTCTAGCAAGAGCATCCCTCGAAACGGCAGAAGCAGAGTTGAAGGAGCTGCAGACAACCCTTGCAAAGATGGAAGACATCTTGAAGAAGCTTCAGTCCGGCTACTATGTTGACTGGGACACTGAGACCTTTAAGATCCTAGAGGAAAAAGAACCCACAGGTATTCCTCTGGCGTTGACAGAGGCTGACATTGTAGTTTATGACAGAAACAGCGGCGAAAAACTGAGCACGAGTGTTGTAAACTTCAAGGTTGATGAAAAAGGCGTAGCCTCCTTCCAGCTGACCAAGGATCAAGTGATCCACATCAACAATCTACCCCTGGGCAGCCGCTATGTGTTGACAGAGGTTGACATTCCCGACAGTCCGGAGGCCTTCCTTGGCTGTGAGGTGAGCCATGGTGATGGAACCAAAACCCCAGGAACGACATCTTCTGGTGTCGTTACCGAGGATGGTACCGTAGGAAACGTAGTTACCTTCAAGAACAAGTTTGCCGATGCGTTTGGCAGCTTGCATGTAAAGAAGACGTGGGTAAACTCTAAGAACGATGTTGAGTCTGTTACAATCACACTGTTTAAGGACGGTATGAGCACCGGACAAACATTGACACTTAGCGCAACCAATGGATGGCAGGGCAGTTTTACGAATCTCGCATTGGGCTCGACTTACAGCGTAGTAGAAAGTGCTGTTGCTGGGTATACCGTGAGTTACTCCCATGACAAGATCACTTTGCAGTACGCAAATAAGGATAGCCAGATGATTACTGTGACCAATACAGGTCCTAGCCCTGAGGGGAACGAGCCCCCCACAACTCCCCCCACGAATCCTCCCAAAACCCCCGAAACACCTACCCCCGAGGTTCCCATCGTGGATGACCCCGTTTCCCTGAATCCCTTCCCTCCCGAGGAGCCTGCGCTACCTCCCGAGGAGCCTGAAGTGATTATTCCGGAAGAGGACGTTCCCCTAGGAAGCTTCTTGCCCCAGACCGGTGACCAGTTTAACTGGATTGTTGCACTGTCCGCTATGCTGGCAAGCGCAGCAGGTGCAGCTGCCGTCCTGGTATCTGGCCGCAAGAAAAGGGACGAGGAGATCTAAGGTTTTTGTGAGGCCTCGTATGAAGGCAGAAAAGCAAAAGCAATCAAACGCACCCCTGAGAGTAAATCCTCTCGGGGGTGCGTTTTTCATTGCAATCGATGGAAAAGAACCGAGAAAGGAGCAGGCTTCCTTCTTTTTCCTTGTTTGTATGGGCATTTTGCGCTATAATTAGTAAATTGAGATCATGTATTCCGTTCAGTCATCTTTCGCATAAATTATGAAGGCTTGCCTGCGTATATTGGGAATCAAGTTTTCAGGGCCTGTATTGACGTTTGGAGCTTTTTATGATTTTTTTTATTATCTCGATTATTTGTTCTCTGACACTCTTTTACATTGTAGGGAAAATTTGGTTTAACGGCACGCGAGACCGGTATCTGATCATCTTCTTCCTGATGGGGAATATGGCAGCATTGTGGAGCTTATTCAACGGGGTGCAGGCCCTGGTGCCTCCTGACTATGTTCGTTACCTACAGGTCATGTCGATGACAATGGTCTGTTGTCTACCATTTTTGATGCTGATGTATATTCTGCATTTTGTTGGCTCTTCTTTGGCAGAAAGTCGTTTGCTGACCGGGTTTTTGCTTCTTATTATCCTAACAGATATCATCTTGCTGTGGACCAACCCCTTGCATAGGATGTATTTTACTGGATACACGGAGTTGGGAGACGGGCTTTATGGGCTGTTCTTTTGGCTGCATTCTTTTGTGTCTTATGCCGTGCTTTTGGCAGCATTTATTACTCTGCTGATCTATATTATGAAAAACATTAAGAAATATCCCAAACTAATTTGGGTTGCAGTGGGCTCTGCCTGTCCTTTTTTGGTGAATATTCTCTATGTGTTCAGTCTGTTTCGTACACGCTATGATTTGACTCCCCTAGGCTTTGTCATTATGTTTGTTGCCTATGGAATGTTTTCCATTCACTTGCGCCTGTTTAATCTTAAAGGGGCAGCTTCGGCCACCATTTTTGAGATTCTGTCTGAGGGCTTTTTGATCATTAATAGCCTTGGTCAAGTAGACGATGCAAACCCTGCGTTTCGCAAAGCCTTTCCGGCCCTCTCCCTGGAGCGGGAGCAGACAACCATACAGGCCGTGGCGAACTATATCGCTGCTGAGGCTGTGAAGTACCAGCCGGAGGATCTGTTTCAGCGCATCACCAACGAGAAGGGTGCATTAAAAGAGGCAGAATGTTCCGTGAAAGACAGCGAGGGAAATCTGCGCAATTTTGCGATCTCCAAAGATGCGATTATGCGC
>JBHAQX010000038.1:0-4829 GCA_041830595.1 Evtepia sp. | reverse complement strand
ATGACGAAAATCTCCGGGAATCTCGGCCAGCCGTTCTAAAAGTCCTGCAAAGTTTAGCCCCTGCTCCAGATCCTTGCCGTAAGAATTCACATTTTGGCCTAAAAGGGTAATCTCTTTGTAGCCCTGGGCGGCAAGTTCTTCAATTTCTTCGATGATCTCCTGGGCCCCTCGGCTGCGCTCCCGCCCACGCACATAGGGAACGATGCAATAGGTGCAAAAGTTGTTGCAGCCATACATAATGGACACCCAGGCACGAATGCCGCTCTGCCGCTGGACCGGAAGGCCTTCGGCAATAACCCCATCACTCTCTGCCGTCTCAAACACCCGCTTTCCACTCTCCAGCACTTGAAGGATGAGTTCGGGAAAGCGCCAGAGCATGTGGGGGCCAAACACCAGATCCACATGCTGAAATGATTTTTGAATCCGCTGGGCCACGGGAGCTCTCTGGGCCATGCAGCCACACACGCAGATGATCTGATTGGGGTTTCGCTTCTTCCCGTGGACTAAAGCCCCCACGTTGCCAAATACTCGTTGCTCGGCGTGCTCCCGAATGGCGCAGGTGTTTAATAAAACCAAATCGGCCTCATTGCTGTCACTGGTCACTCCGTAGCCCATGCGGGTTAAAAAGCCACGCAGGTGCTCCGAGTCTGCCTCATTCTGCTGACAACCGTAGGTATCAATGCAGGCAAGGCGCCTGCCCGGTTTTTGTTCTAATCTCTCTCGAATTTGGTCACAACACTCTAACTGCCGTGCTACCTCCTGGGGGGAGATCTGGCTGCTCTGCTTTCTCAAAATGGGTCCTCCTGCTGCTGGTTTCGGCCACCTTAGGCCATGGATACGCCGTGCATGTATCTATACTTTATTAAATTATCAGTATAGCATTTCTCTTGCAAAAAAACAATATAAATTGCGATCGCTTTTCTCCCATTTCTCAGATTGTTCCTTGACTTTCTATTATAAGACTTGATAGAATAGATGGGTAATTTTATTGTCTTCACACAGAACAAGGAGAACCCCTATTATGAAACGAAATCGACTGCTTACCCTTGGGCTTAGCGCACTGCTGGCCCTGTCTCTGCTGGTGGCCCCCGCCAGCGCCATTGTTACAGATGACCCCCACCTGTATTCTGCTACCCTCCTCAACCAGCTTGGCCTGTTCCAAGGGGTTGGCACCAATCCGGACGGCAGCCCCGATTATGATTTAAAAAGCTCTCCCACCCGAGAGCAGGCTGTAACCATGTTGGTCCGTTTATTGGGCAAGGATGCAGAGGCCCTGGCCGGCACCTGGCAGACCCCCTTCACCGATGTGGCGGACTGGGCCAAACCCTATGTGGGCTACGCCTATACCAATGGTCTGACCACAGGGGTAACCCCCACCGAGTTTGGCAAGGGCAACGCCACCTCGGCCCAATACCTCACTTTCGTTTTGCGGGCCTTGGGCTATAGCTCTTCTGTGGACTTTCAGTGGGAAAAAGCCTACCTGCTCACCCACGAGCTCTCCATTACCTATCCCGGTGAATATGAAAACAGCTCCGCCCCTTTCACCCGGGGCGACGTGGCTAAAATCTCTTCCGCCGCTTTGGGTGCTACCATGAAGGAGGGCACCACCCTCCTAGCTTACCTGAACAATGCCGGGGTTTTTAAGGACAGTAACCTTTCTATCTTTAGCTTAGATGTGGTCTCCCGGGTAAAGGACAAAATTGGCTTTGCCTTCTTTCCTGTGGAGGGAACCCCCAAGGAGTATACCTCCTTCACTGTTGACAGTGCCAGCGTAAACGGCCTGCCCTGTACCATCAAGCAGTTTTCCGACAACGCCTCTGCTCTGAATGCCTTGAGCTCCCTAAAGAACAATTACCCTCGCACCTTTAATTACACCGAGCTGAGCTATGATGAGGCGGCTGCCAAGGCTGCCGCCACCCGTAACTATACCATCGACGGGAATACCTATCCCATGTTGATTTTTTCCTTCGAATGCACCGGCACCCTGCCCGACGGCAGCACGGTGAAGGAAGTGTTATCCGAGGGTGTTTACATCCGATGACCCCTTTCTTTCTCTAAAAAAAGACCCTGTAGCCAATGGCTACAGGGTCTTTCGGTTTTATTGCTGCCCTTCCGGGGCGGGTGGGGCGGTATCCCCTTCTGGGGCGCCCTCCTCAGTCACGGATGGGTCCTCTTGTCCGTCGTTGTTGGTTCCGTCACCACCCTGGGTAGTTGTCCCATCCTCTACAGGATTTTCTTCCTCGGGAACCTGGGCATCCTCTCCAGCAGGTTCTTCTGCCTTTAAGGTCTCCCGATAGGCCAACAGCTTCTCATAGAATTCCTGTACATCCAGGCTATCAAACTTCTCTGTGGTCTTAACTTCGGCCTGCTCCGTCCACTCTTTGGCCATCTCCTGCAGTTTTTGAGTTTGATAGACCTCTTTAAATTGCTCCATAAAGGCACTGTCTTCCTTGGGGTCTAAGCGCAGGATGATGTGGTAGCCATACTCGCTTTCCACAATCTTGCTAATGGCGCCAATCTCCAGAGCCTGGGTAGCCTCTTCAAAGGCAGTTACCATTTTGCTGGTAAAGAGGGTGCCATCTGGTTCGGGAGAGAACACATATCCATCTGGATTTCCAGCCAGCCCCGTATCCTCACTATACTGATTCATCAGGGTGTCAAACAGTGTAACGGGGTCCTCACTTGCTTCCAGCTGAGCCAAAATATCTTCTGCCAGCTTCTTCTGGGCGTCAATCTTATCCTGGGTATAGGGCTTGCTATCTAGCTCCGGCTCTCTGGTTAAAAGCAAAATATGCTTCGCTCTGAGCACCTTCCGCTCATCCAAAGCCTTGGTCAGTCCCGCATCATCCAGGGCATATTTGCCCCCCTCGGCAAAGTAGCCTTCACTGAGTTTGTTAAAGAGAACGCTGGCCTTGTTGGCCTCTTCCATGCTCTTTTCGGTTAGACACATGCTGCGCAGATAGAGGTCATAGGCCTCTTCCCCGCCCTGCTGCTCCATGGCAGTCTGGCGCTGGGTTTCATAGGCTTTCTTATCTTCCTCGTCATAGGTAAAGCCCTCTTCTTTGGCCTTTTGTGTCATGGCTGCAATGAGGGTGCAGGTGTCTTTGGCCTGCTGCTTTAATTGCTCCTTGGTGGTTACCCCACCCATGTCGGCCTCCCAGTCAATGCTTCCGCCGCCCATCATGGCGTAGTAACTGCTAGTGTATTCAATCTCCTGGGTGAGCCAAAGAAAATAATCCTCTGCCGTTACTTTGGTGTCATTCACGGTGAAGAGCACGGTGTCTTTCCCATAGCCCATCACTTCTTTGATCGGATCCACAGCTTTGGCACTACAGCCGGCTAACAGGCTCAGCAGCATCCCGCAGCACAGCAACCCTGCTGCTAGCTTCCTTGCTTTTTTCATTGTTTTCCTCCTCTAATTATGCCAAGTCCTTTATCTCGCGAATGAGAATAAAGGGCGTCATCTGGGTCTCCTGCCCCGCAGGGTTATCTCGAATGATGCCCTCCAGGGTTTTGATGTCCTCCTGTATGGCAGCGGCTTTGCCCAGTACCTCCTGGGAGATGGCATTGGCATCCACAATCATCATGAGAACGCCGGTTTTTTCATAGACCTCATCACAAACGCCATCCGGATTTTCCGGAATGCGAATGCCCATTCTGGCATACTCCTCAATGTCGTGGCCATAAAACCCATCCAGACCGGCAATCTCCGGGCCCGTAATGTTATAAAACGTGCCCTTTACCCCCCGCAGCTTGTCCACTGCAGCCCGAAAGGCAGCCCAAAGCACCTTTGGCAGGCCACAGTACTGGATGGCAAACTGCATTTTCTCCGGCACGCCGGCCCCAGGACCCGCTGCCGTTTGATGGACAAAGCGGCACAGCGTTTTGGCCCAAAACCCTGGCTTTACATCCTTGGCATAGATCACTCGATTCTGACACAGGGCAATAATCTTTTCACTCGAGCTTAAAATGTCTCCCGGTTGGTAAACCGGAAGCACATACTTGCGCACCAGCTCCACATAGTCCTCACCCACATTGACAAAGTGGGTCTTCACTGCGTGGCGGGCAAAACGGCGGCCAGCCACCTCTATGTAGACCGCTTTGCCGTCATTGGCATAAAAATCCAAGTTCCGTCACTCCTTCGCACCCTTACGGTGTTTGCATGCACCCCATAGCATACCAGATTTTTTCCTGTCTGTACAGCAAGAAAAAATCTGGTGTGGGCGAGCACGAGCCCATGTCTAGGGTGAGCGCAAGAAAATCCCCGTTCGACGATCCTGGGAATTTTCCCTCTTGGGGGCGAAGGGTCAACTTCTCTTAGGGTAAGACCGGTAGTGGAAACGCCGGCTCTTCGGAATAGACCGAGACAGACACAGAGGGAATGAATAACTTCTCCCCATAGCCTGCACCATAGTAGAGTTCTTCTATTTTGAAGATCTGCTCTAGGGTGAGCAAATCCTCTCCCATGACGTAGCCAAGCTCTTCCAGCACGGCCAAGGTTTCCGTGCCTGTAGTCAGCAGCGTAATGTCAACCAGTCTAGGCTCCTCCTCTGTCTGAAAATAGAGAGTCAAGGTATTGGCCAGCGTGTATTTCTCATACTGCCCCGGCAGCAAAAACTTTTGGCCCAGGCGGCCAGCTTCCATGTCCTCTACAACCGCATCGTAAAGTCTTTGGGCCTCATCTCGTGAGAAGAAAACTTGCCCGCCCTGCCATTGCTCAGAATTCCCAATCTCTTGCTCAATGAGAATCCTGCTGTCTTGGGACAAGCTAGCCTGGTAAAGTTTCTCCCGATCCGCTTCCATGGGCATATTGTTTTCAAGCAGCCACT
>JBHAQX010000037.1:0-12428 GCA_041830595.1 Evtepia sp. | reverse complement strand
TTGAGCGGCCTTCTTCACATTGCTTTCCAGTGTTTCACAGTTTTTGCAACCTGAGCCAAGAATTTTGATTACCATAGGGCATTCATCCTTTCAAAATCAAATCAGCAGAGAGGCAAAGCCATTGAAGGCAAAGCCGATGATCATAATACCAAGGGCTACAATTCCAATAAACAAAAAGAGCAGCCTTGACTTCACTACATTTTTCAGCATGATAATGGAGGGCAGGGACAGGGCAGTAACCCCCATCATAAACGCCAACACAGTCCCAAGACCCGCCCCTTTTCCAACGAGGGCTTCGGCAATGGGCAGGGTGCCAAAAATGTCCGCATAAATGGGAATGCCCACCAGGGTTGCCAAGGGAACAGAATACCAGTGGCCAGGCCCAAGGAGAGTGACAATGGCCTCCTGGGGAATCCAGTTGTGAATCCCAGCGCCCACGGCAACGCCAATGAGTATGTAGGGCCAGACTTTTTTCACAATGTCCAACACCTGATCCCGTGCAAAGATCATGCGGTCTTTTTTGGTCAAGTGTTCCTGTTCCACCTCTAGCATCTTGTTGCTGAAGACAAAGGGCTCTACGTACTTCTCCATGTTCAGCTTACTGATGATTGTCCCACCCACAGTGGCTAAGATGAGGCCCACCACCACATAGGCGATGGCAATTTTCCAGTTGAACACACTTGCCAGGAGCAAAATAGAGGCAAGATCCACCAAGGGGGAGGAAATCAGGAAGGAGAAGGTAACCCCAATGGGCACACCTGCATTGCTAAAACCAATAAACAGGGGAATGGAGGAGCAGGAGCAAAAGGGGGTAATGGTGCCCAGCAGGGCGCCTAGTAAATTCGCTCGCATGCCATGAAAGCGAGATAGTATCGCTTTGGTTCGCTCCGGCGGAAAGTAGCTCTGCACATAGGACACTGTAAAAATAAGCACCGAGAGCAGCAGAAATATTTTAATCACATCATAGATAAAAAAGTGGATGCTACCACCGATCTGACTTTCTAAGCTAAGACCAAAGCCTTGTTCAACCAAACGCCCCACAAGGTCATGGAGCCACTGCATCTTTAGTAGCTGGTTGTTGAGCCATTCCAATAGAATCATAGGGCACTCCCAACTTCTTTCAAGAATTCTTCTAGCTGAGCCACCCGTTGGGGGTTTCGCTTGTAGCGCATCCATGCCCCATCTTTCCGCGCGTGGATGAGCTCCACCTGAGTCAGTATCTTCATATGATAGGACAGAGTGGGCTGGGTAATGTTCAGCTTCTCTAAGAGATCACAGGCGCAGCGCTCCTGCTCTACATCCAGCATGGAAAAAATTTGAATCCTGGTCTCATCGGACAGGGCCCGAAACAGCAGGGCGTACTCAGAAAAGGCATAGGCCATTGGGATTACCTCGTTTCATCAAATAGATATCCTTCTATATTCTAGGAGCAGTATAGCGGGGATATCGATTGTTGTCAATATCCTTTTGCAAAAAAAGTCCCGGTCCCAAGGACCGAGACTTTGCACTTTCTACAGGCAGCGTGTTAGGGTGCAGTGGGAATCAGCAGTGCGGCAACAAAATAGAACACCAGTCCAACACCACTTAGGGCAAAAAGCGCCCAAATCAAGCGAATAATCGTGGCATCTATGCCAAAAAACTCACCTAAACCACCACAAACACCAAAGAGCATGCGGTTGCTATAGGAGCGATATAATTTCTTATCCATGAAAGAGCCTCCTTTCCCAGTAAATCATCCTCTTGCATTGTCCTTATTATATTCCAGGCACCTTACTTTTTCAATCCTATTGGCACTCTGTTTAAGAAAACTTCATATTTGACTGTCCTGAGATCACATTTACCTGTTTTCCCAGGACCACTTTTGTGGTACAATACCTCCATTGGATCGCAGGCCACTAGAGTGGCCTCCATTTGCTACAAGTTTGGCAGGAGGATGTGCTATGGAAGAAAAAAGGACTTGCTTGGTTCTAGAGGGGGGCGCTCTGCGGGGGGTCTATACCTCTGGCTTACAGGGCGTTTTACATAAAAACGGCATTGGCTTTGACTGCGTCATCGGCACCTCTGCCGGTTCTATGAATGGGGTAAACTTTCTCTCTGGGCAGCCCGAGCGCAGTTTTTATATTGACTATCACTTTGCCAGAGACAAGCAGTTTATGGGTCTTCGTCCCCTGCTCAAAGAAGGGCAAATCTTTAGCTTCTCCTATATGTTTGGCGCCGTGAATGACGCCTTTCCCTACAAATTAGACGCCTTCCTCCATAGTCCCACCCGTTTTATTGCCGTTGCCAGCAACGCCCATACAGGGGAGCCCACCTATTTGGAGCATGGTCCCAACAGCCACCTCTACGATATCCTGAAGGCCTCCAGCAGTATGCCCATGTTTTCCACTCCCATTGAAGTAGACGGACAGCATTACTATGACGGGGGTCCTTCCATGCCAGTGGCCTACCAGAAGGCCCTGGATGAGGGTTTTGAAAAAGTGGTCCTAATCCTAACCCGAGAGAAGGGTTATCGAAAGTCTCCCTTTTCAAAGCGCGCCTGTCTTGCTATCCGGGCAAAGTTTCGCAAGTGGCCCGCCTTTGCCCAAATGATGCTGGACTCACCCAGGCACTATAACACGATGATGGATGAGATTGATACGCTGGAGGCCGAGGGCAGAATTTTTGTGTTCCGCCCCAGTCAAAAAGTTACGGTGGCCCGCACGGAAAAAGACGTAAAAAAGCTGGAAGATCTCTTTCTGCTGGGCAGAGTGGATGGCGCCATGAAGCTGCCCCGCTTAAGCGACTATCTGGCAAAGTAGGAGGATGGGATGAAGCGAATTGTCACCATACAAGACCTCACCTGCCTGGGCAAATGCGCTCTTACCGTGGCACTTCCTGTGATCTCTGCCATGGGAATCGAGGCTTCGGTGCTGCCTACGGCCCTTCTCTCCGTGCATACTGCCTTTCCCAGCTTTACCTTTCATAACCTGGCAGAAGATCTTCCGCCAGTCATCGATCACTGGAAAAAAGAGGGTTTTTCCTTTGACGGCATTTACACCGGCTACCTGGGCTCCTCGAAGCAGCTAGAAATGGTCTCCTCTTTTGTGGATGACTTTAAGACGGAGGAGAACTTCTTTTTTATGGATCCCATTCTTGGGGACCATGGCGCCCTGTACCCCGGCTTTACCCCTGGGTTTGCCGCACAGATGGCAGGCCTCTGCCGCAAAGCTCATGTGATTGTGCCAAATCTTACCGAAGCCTGTCTGCTCTTACAGCGCCCCTACCCCGGTGATGCCTATGATGAAGAGTATATCCGCACCCTGCTCAAAGATCTCTCTGGGCTCGGTGCACCCCTGGTCATCCTAACAGGTGTTAGCTTTTCGCCAGACCTTGTGGGGGTGATGGCTTATGATGCTCACAAGGATGCCTACTACTCCTACTTCAACGAGAAGCTTCCTGTCAGCTTTCCCGGCACAGGAGATGTGTTCTCCTCTGTTTGCTTTGGGGCGCTGACCCGTGGCGCAAGCCTATCCGATTCCCTTGGCCTAGCGGTAGACTTTACCCTGGAGAGCATTCGTAAATCCATGGCAGATCCCCATAGACGCTGGTACAGCGTGAACTTTGAAGAGGCGATTCCCATGCTAGTCCAGCGGGTAAAAGCCTTTCCCTAACTTGACTCCAACCAATAAACAGCAGGGCAGCCATTGGCTGCCCTGCTGTTCTCTGTTCTTTTATAGTCCCCTATCCCTAAGACCCGAAACAATGTCTATGTATACCTCACGAATATCACTCACTGCCCCAGGGGACGAGGTTCGGGCTATCCTCATCCTGCGCATATCAACCTCGTCTCCATGGGAGATTCCCCGGCGGGTTGCTCCACGCAATACCCCTCTAAAGTTCGTCCAGGTGGCAGAGGTCGGTGTCACCAGACCATCGTTTTCCCCTTCAAAGTGTCCCACAATTAGATTTGGGAAGAAAAACAGGATATCACTAAAGGGATTCTTCATCGCAGCCCCATAGCTCTGATAGTAGACCCCTTCCACATCCGGATTCTCTTCATTGAACGCCTCCATATGCTGTGTGGAAAACTGCCGACAGGCGTGGTAGAAGTCGGGATTCTTATCCCCGCATATCCGGCACCAGAGATTGATAAACACCGCTGTGATTTTAAAGAAAAAATCTGGAAATTTCAGCAGCCAGTCAATGGTTTTTGACCCATGGTGCGGACTCGCTATGGTTGTTATGCTCGCCACAGAGTTCGCCATCGCAAGAGAGGACACCATATACCGGGCTTCCAACCCGCCCTTGGAGTGGGCAATGATATTGACTTTTTCACAGCTAGCTTCTAGTAATATCTTTGATAAATTGGCTTTCACTGTGGCCGCATTTTCCTCTATGTTGCCCCAACTATCTTGCCCACCATAGTAGAGGGTAGCCCCTCTTTCCTCCAGGCTCTTAGGAATTCTGCCCCAATAGCTTAGTCGTTTCCGATCCCGAAACCCTGTGCCATGTACCAGAAGGATGGGATACTTCGTCTTACAATCCTCTCCTGCATGCAGCATACCACGTCACCTCACTCTCTGGATGTTCCCTCACGGAGCTGTCGTTGCACTCACTAGCGCTTAGTAAACTCCTTCCTTGTCAGAAGCAATGGCAATAAAACGGCTACTAGCAGCAAACTATTGAATGCCACATTAAAATACACTTGAAAACAGACTGAAAGGGGTGTGTCGATTACAAACCACGCAACCAGGCCGAACAGCAGACAATTCCATGCCCATGCTTCTCTTTTTGCAAATGCGTGTTTCACAATACAGAAAATGAGAATGCCAACCATGACGCAAGTCGCTCCCAGCAGTCCGTAAATCCAGCTTTGGTACAATATGATTTCGGAGACGAGCTCTTCCCTTCCCCAAAACACAGAATCGATCTGATTGCTAAACGCCATCTGGAAGATGGTTGTCTGATTGAAACATGCTAGGACAAGACCAAACAATGCAAAGACTGCGCTTACGATTTTTAACCAGCTTACCCAAAACCCAAACTTGTCCATTCTATATTCCCCGCCCCAAAAACAACTTATTGATCTGTACCACATTCGTATTAGGTTAACCAATGATTCATTTTAGCATAATTGTAGCCAATAGAAAAGCCAGTGAATGCTAATGTGTTAGCATTCACTGGCAATGGTTTTTTGAGGCTCTGGTCCGTCCATAGGGGCGGCTTTTTAGTCTAATTCCTCGGGGGTTTTTGTGCCCCTCTCAGATTTCTTATTTTTCTGCCTGAGCCAAACACTCCCGCACAAGCTTCTCAAACGTATTTACATGTACGGTACAGCCGGTGACCGCATCGGTATACCCTTCGCTATCAACCCCCAGTGCGTCAATGCCGTTTTCCAGCACAAATTGCTCGGCCGCAGTGGCTTGGTCGTACCATTCGCCTACGGCCCCGGCCGCCAGCATACCATACAGACCACTCTTGGAGTACTGCTTCTTTTTAATCGGAATGCTATCATCTTGATAGACCGAATCCCAATTAATCGCTGCTATCTTTCCATCTTTGATTGTCAGCTCTACGAAATCTTTCCATCCAGACTTTTCAAACTCCGCTAAGGAAGCCGTATAGGTTCCATCTGCATATCGGCTGCTGGAACACCCGACCAGAGAGAGCAAAAGAAGGGCGGTCAGCAAAATAAGAGCGATACGTGCAAATTTCTTCATGTCAAATCCCTCCTGCCCTATCTGTTTTCAAACGGACCTTGGCCCCGCAGCTGAAACTGAGCAACCAAATCACGTAGCTTATTGGATTGGCCCGTAATCTCCGCCGATGCGCTGGCAGACTGGGCAGAAATCTGATTGTTCTGCCTAACAATCTCTTCCACCTGAGAGACGTTCGTTGTAATCCGCTGTACCTCTTCCTTCTGCTGCTGGGATAAAGTAGAAATATCCTGAATAATCTCACTGCTCTTTTGCACGCCCTCCACAATTTTACCAAGGGCTTCGGAGGTCATCTCTGCAATGGTACTGCCCAGGGCCGCCTTTTGAATGGTATCTTCAATCAAAGCCCCGGTTTCCCTAGCTGCCTCTGCGCTTTTGTTTGCAAGGTTTCGCACTTCATCGGCTACCACCGCAAAGCCCTTGCCATGCTGTCCGGCCCGGGCGGCCTCCACGGCAGCATTAAGGGCTAAGATGTTGGTTTGGAATGCAATGCTGTCAATGGTCTGAATGACCTTGCCAATGGATTGGCTTGCCTCATTGATATCTGCGGCAGCAACGGTCATCTGCTGCATTTTCTGGGTGCCGGTCTGGGCGTTCTCCTGTATGCTATTGACCAGTTGGCCCGCCTGCTGGGTCAGAGCAACACTCTTCTGGGTTTTATCCTCTATTCCAGCAACAGAGGCCGCAAGATTTGAAACCGCCTCTGCCTGGCTGTTAGACCCGCTGGCCAACAGCTGTGAGCCCTGGTCCAGTTCATTGGCCAGCTGATGCACTTGGGAGATGGACGCGGCAATTGTGGTGAATTTACCACTCAGGTCCCCTACCATCCGCTGCACGGCAAGGCCAATGGTGTCCTGCGGAGACTGGAGCTGCACCTCGGCTGTTAAGTCACCTTCGGCGACCAATGCCAGAGAGTCGTCAATCAGGTGCAGCCGCTTTAGTAGCACCTGCAGGGCCTGGACGCACTGGGCGGTTTCATCCCCACCAGCCGCAACTTTCTCCAGAGTTTCTTGGGTCTCCTGCTGAACCTGTAAATCACCGGTTTGCCCAATCTGGGTGAGTACATTGCGCATGCTGGCAAGAGGGATGGTAATGGAACGCCACAAAAGCACTGCTAAAACCAGCGCCGCAATTAGGGCCAGAGCCGACACCATGATGACAACATAGAGGCCCTGCACCGAGAGATCTTTCGTCGCAACCATGGTGGCATCCATCTGCTCACCAATTAAGGTAACGGTGTTACTCAGTTTTTCATGGCAAAGTAAATTGAGCCGCTTTGCTTCCCCCGCCAATTCTTCAAAAAAACTGCTTTGGGTCTGGGTGAAGGTTCCATCTAGGGGATAGCCGACACCCATCTGCCCAACTTTTGTACACCATTGGCTGTACAGGGTATCAAACTCCTCAATATCACTCCGATAAATGGCTACTTCTTGGTTTTCGTCCAGGTAGGTGTATAGCTTTTCAAGGCGCAAGTCACAGTACATAAGCTGCTTGCTGATCGCCTCAAAGCTTTCCGGCGTATGCGTTGCGTAGAAAACGCCTGCACTAATGCGTGTTTCATTCAAAATATGCAGCAGCTCATTGGCACTGTTTTGCAGCCCGCTATATTTGTCCACTCTCTCAATATTGGAACTCGTTCGCATGGTTGATATGATTGATGTCAGGGCAATGCCTAAAAGCAAGAGCAAGACCAGCCCAAAGCTGACAAAAATTTTTGTTCCTATCCGCAAATTTTTCACGGTTGCCTCTTTTCCGCACAAAGTAACTTAAATGCACTTTTTTGTCATTTTGTTTAGAAATATTATATAGGAATATTTTGTGCTCTACAAGTAAAATGGTTGCTTTTTCAATCATTTTGTCTAATGCTCCGGCATTTTGTTGAGACGATCTGCATAAAATAAAAAAGGCCGTCCCATTACGGACGACCTTTCGCTTTTGGAGCGAGTGACGAGGCTCGAACTCGCTTCCCCCACCCCACAAAACAGGTTTTGCGGGGACCCCGTACCTCTTGATTTGAATCCGGCTGCGCCACTCCGGTGGAGGTAGCTCCTGCAAATAAAAAAGGCCGTCCCACTAGGAACGACCTTTCGCTTATGGAGCGAGTGACGAGGCTCGAACTCGCTACCTCCACCTTGGCAAGGTGGCGCTCTACCAGATGAGCTACACTCGCATCAGCAAGTAGTATCTTACCAATCCAGAGCGCCTTTGTCAAGCTGTTTTTTCTCATATGGAAGATTTTTTTCTTGGGCACCACTATGGTTCCGTGACCGTGGGACAGCTGGGGTATTCCCCCTGCCAACGATAGCCCCTTGCCTGCATCTCTTCATCTCCGAGTTGTAGCCACTCTCCCCCGCCGGGATCCCAATGCTGCCAGGTTTCGGCCTGGGCTACCATGGTCCAAACATGGGGCTCCCCGTCCTTTTCGCCCCTTACAATCTGGCAAGAGAGACCCACTCGATCACACAAGAGCTTCACCGCCAGAGCATATCCCTCACTGTTGGCCTTGCCACCTACCAAGGCCTGATAGGCATTGCTATCCTCGGGGTTTTGGCTGAGTGTTACCTTCGTCTCCAGAATCTTCTGCACCTGCTCAAATGCAGTGGCTGCAACCACCGTGTCCAGAAGCCGCTCCACTTTTTGGGAGAGCCCCTGGGCCTGCTCCAACAGGGTCTCGCGAGCCATGGGGTAACCCAGGCGAATCTCTACAATCCTTTGGCGCTCCTGGCTCTCTTTCGGATAGAGTTCTACCGAAATCTCTGGGTGACTCAGCGCACTCTCAGGCCATTCATAATAGGCCTCTTCCACCAGAGCTTTAATATCCTCTACTCCAAGGTTTGGGTCAAAGTAGCTGACCCGAAAAACCGCTTCCTCATTAAACTCCGCAAAATGCTTGCCCAATTCTCCGGGGATGGCATTGGCACCCGTCACCGAGACAATTGCATTGATTTGCTCTAGGCTGCGGCGATAGGAAATGGTCTTAAGCTCCACTTCATAGTAGGACATAACCCGGCTCAGTTCATAGGTGATATAGTCCAAGGCGTAAGACCCCATTGGATCCTTCTCCATGATATCCCAATAGGCCGCATCCAGATCCTGTTCTGCGGGACCTGTGTAGTTATACAAACGAATCACACCAGAAGTCTCCCCCTGCCCAACTAAGTAGAGCAGGGCGCTTAAAAGCCCTTGGTAGCTCTCGGCCTGCAGGACATCGGAGTCTTTTCCCCCGTCTGAAAACTGGGCATGGGGCTCATGGGAGCTGTAGCTCCGGTTCAGAATACCCGTACAGCCGGATAGAAAGAAACAGAACAACAGGGCCAGGGCAATGCTATACACTCTTCTCATCCTTCTGTTTCCCTCCCCGGTCGGCGGCTGCACTCAGTAGCCAAGGTTTTCTTCTATCAAAATAATCTCTAGTTCCTCGACCCCTCTGGGCTTTTTCCAATGAACCAATAACTCTCGGCAAATGCGCTCTGGACTGCTACAGTCATGGCAACGCATCGGCTCTTCCAAGACACAAGGTGTCTTGCACTGAAGGCGTGCTGCATTTCGTGGCGCCGCAATATTTCTCGCTCTCCAGAGTGCCTCTTCAAAGGTAGGGGCCAGCTTGTTTTTCCCTACTACAAAGTAAAGACGCTTTGCCCCATAGGCTGTAGCGGAGATCCGATTGCCCACCCCATCAATGTTAATCAGCTCCCCCGTCTCTGCCAGTCCGTTAAGGGAGCTGATATAGACCTGGGCGGCATTGGCCTTCCCAATCTCCCCCTTCATCATATGCCAGGCAACCTGATTGTGTTGGCACAGCCGATCATAGAGTCCAATCTCCTTCACCGTCATGGACCCGCCGATTCCCACCGTACAGCCTCGAATTTTTCCCTCCAGATACGAAACCGCCTGCTCTCCTTTGGAAAAAACAGAAAGGCCAAAGCCCCGCTTCTCTAAGTTGTGGCGCAAGGTGCTATAGGACTCCATCAGGCTCATCTCCTTTTCTCTCCAGGGTCTCTAGACTGATTTGTCCCAACAGCTCCGGGTCCTTCTGTCCCACCAGGGGAGTGGGTGGAATGGGTACGCTTTTCTGTGCCGCCTTGGGGTCATGGGGTAAAAAGCCATCACCTAACACCTCATAAGCCTCACACACAATGAGAAAGGCATTGGGGTCCAATTCCTTTACCATGCGCTTGAGCTCTACAATCTGCCGCTTCTTAAAGGCGCAGAGGATAACATTCTTCTCCTCCATGGTCCAGGCACCGGCACCATGGAGCAAGGTCACCCCCCGGTGCAGATCCGTGATAATTGCCTTGGCGATTACCTCGGGCCGGCTACTGATGATGTAGGCCACCTTGGAGGGGTCGGCACCAAAGAGCACACGATCCATTGCATAGGTAGAGATGAACAGGGCCAAAATGCCCATGAGCGCAGAGTTCAGCTGCTGGAACACAAGGGAAACCCCCGCAATCACGACCAAATCCATCACCCGAAGCAGATTGCCGATGGACATGGTGGGAAAGCGCAGCTTTAAAAGGCGGGAGGCGATATCCGTTCCACCTAAGCTTGCCCCCTCACGGGCAATCAGCCCTGTGGCAGTACCCAAAACCACACCACCAAAAATGCAGGCCATCAGGGGCTCCTGGAGGGTGGGAAAGGTAAAGAGTCCTCCAAATACATCCAATAAAACCGAACTAAGTGCCATAGCATAGAGGGAGCCTACCAGCATTTTTCCGCCCAAAAACTTCCAGGCCAAAACAAAGAGTGGAATATTGACAATAATGATGGTCACACCAACTGGTGGCATGCCTAAGAGGCGATTGACCATCTGGGCAATACCGGTAATTCCGCCAAATGCGATGTCATTGGGCGCATAAAAGAAATTAAACGCCAGTGCATAAATTGCTGCGGCAACCGTAATAAATACATAAGATCGAATGGTGGGCAACCACTTTTTCACAGGCCCCTCCTTTCTGCTTCTTAGAGCAGAGACAGTTGTTCTTCTTCCCGGTCCTCCTCTTTCAGCATGGCGCCGGCCGCCGGGATGCTGCGGGCGCGGTAGCGGGCAGGATTTGCAAAGGTTTCATCCTGTAAAAACCCTGCCCGCTCTAATTTATACTTTGGTTTTAAGGTCATCACCGCTACACCCTGGGTGCTGCGAGTGGCCTTGGTTGCAAGCTTTTCACTGGAAAAAATCAGCACTCTGCCCTCGGTGGAGCGAACCACAAGCTCCGTCTCCTCCTGTAAACTTAGAGCCGTTACCAATGGACTCTTGTCCGAGTAAGCGCCGGTGAGTTTTTTCCTCCTGGTCTGGGTCTGATAGGCAGCCACCTCTACCCGGGCCACCTTTCCATTTTCGAAGAAAAAGAGAATCTGCCCCTTGTAGCCCAGGGCAGGCCGTACCCATAGAACCGATTCCCCTGGCTCCATTTCCAGTTTCACCGGCAGGTAATCGCCCAGCAGACTGGCCTTACTGTCGTCAAAGTCGGACAGACGGGTTTTGTAGCATTGCTGGCGGTCGGAAAACACCAGCAACTCCTCACTGTTGGAAAGCTCCCAATAGGCGGCGGGTCCGTCCCCCTCTTTGTATCGCTGTTCGCCACTCATACGCAGGGACTGGGGGGTAATTTTCTTGAGATAGCCTTCTCGAGAGAGGAACACATGCACCGGATAGTCGGGCACATCCTCTTCCATGGAACCCTCTTCCTCCAGTTCTTGAGCTGCAATGATACCAGTGCGCCGAGGCTGCCCATATTTTTTCTTTATCTCCTCCAGCTGGCCGATCATCAGCTTGCGAATGCGGGCAGGTTTTCCCATCAGGTCACTGAGATCCTCAATGTCTGCCTCCAGCTCGGCCACGTCAGAGAGCCGCTTTAGGATATACTCCTTATTGATGTTGCGCAGGCGAATATCCGCCACATAATCGGCCTGTACCTGGTCAATGCCAAAGCCACCCATCAGGTTTGGCACAACCTGGCTGTCTTCCTCGGTCTCCCGAATGATTTTGATGGCACGGTCAATGTCCAGCAAGATCTCCCGCAGGCCATAGAGCAAATGCAGGCGTTCTTTCTTCTGCCCAATGGTGAAGGCGGTTTGCCGCTTAATGCAGTGAGTACGCCAATCCACCCAGCGGTCTAAAATTTCCCCAATGCCCATAACCCGGGGCATACCCTCTACCAAGATATTGAAGTTACAGGAGATGGCATCCTGCAAGGGCGTCATCCGGTAGAGCTTCTGCATCAGCTTTTCCGGATCTGTGCCCCGCTTTAGGTCAATGGTGAGCTTTAAGCCAGAGAGATCCGTCTCATCCCGCATATCGGCAATTTCGCGAATCTTTCCCGCCTTTACCAGCTCTGCCACCTTGGCGATAATCGCCTCTGCGGTGGTGGAGTAGGGAATCTCATAGACCTCGATCAGATGCTCTTTAGGCAGATACCGCCAACGGGCCCGGACCTTAAAGGACCCTCGCCCCGTTCGGTAGATTTCCTCTAGCTGGGCCTCATCGTAGAGTAGCTCCCCCCCGGTTGGTAAGTCCGGAGCTTTGATGGTATCCATGGGATTTGCTTCGGGATTGCGAATGCGGTCAATGGTGCCATCACAGACCTCTGCCAGATTAAAGCCGCAGAGGTTTGACGCCATACCAACTGCAATGCCCTGATTGGCACTGACCAAAATATTGGGAAAGCTGGTAGGCAAAAGGGCCGGTTCCGTCATGGATCCATCGTAGTTTGGAACAAAATCCACCGTGTC
>JBHAQX010000036.1:0-9330 GCA_041830595.1 Evtepia sp. | reverse complement strand
GCGACTAAAAAAACAAAAGGAAGAACTATGGAAAAATCAGTGATTATATCCATCCAAGGTACCCAGGTGGATACAGAAGGGGAGCGGGAGGTCATCGAATTCGTCACCAAAGGATCTTTGGAGGGGAATCAAGAGGACGGCTACGCTCTGTCCTATGAGGAAAGCGAGCTAACAGGGATGGAAGGTACGGTTACTACCTTTCAGATTGGAAAAGAACAGATTACAATGCTGCGCTCCGGAAGCGTAAATTCGGAGATGATCTTTCAGGAAGGGCAACGACATGTATCCCTTTACGATACCGGTTTTGGTGGACTGATGATAGGTGTTAACACTCAAAAAGCTCAAGCGAATCTTGGGAAAGATGGTGGCAGTGTGGAGCTGCGCTATGTGATTGAAGTGGAAAACACCGTAGTGGGAGAAAACAGCTTTCACATTCAAGTGAGAGAGCCTGGCGCTACCCTGCCCCAATCATAAATTGGCAACGGATAGAGAAAAGAGTTTAAGAAATTAAAGGTGAGAGATAGTATGGCAAATTTAATCCAACTGGCCCGTGAGCAGGTGGAGCTACTGACTCAGGCGGCCTATCAGGCGGCAGCGGCAGCGGGAGTTCTCCCGGGTGATGTTTCAGTCAGCGGAACGGTAGACATCCCCAAAGACAGCAAGAATGGCGATTATGCAACTTCCTTTGCTCTGGCTGGAGCAAAGGCTATGAAGCTATCACCCAGAGTGATTGCCCAGACCATTGCCGATCATTTGGATCTAAAGGGATCCTTTTTTGATCGGGTCGAGATTGCCGGTCCAGGCTTTCTTAACTTCTACTTAGGTGCCGCGTGGTATGGCGGTGTGCTGGAGGCCATTGAGACAGAGGGGAGCAGTTACGGCTGCGTGGACGAAGGCAAAGGCCGGCGGGTTATGGTAGAGTTTGTCTCCGCCAATCCCACGGGAACCATGACCATCGGAAATGCCCGGGGCGGTGTCTTAGGGGATGCAACGGCCTCCATTCTGCAGCGGGCGGGCTACGATGTTTGGCGGGAATTTTACGTGAACGACGCCGGAAACCAGGTAGAAAAGTTTGCCGAGTCTCTGGAAGTGCGCTACTTGCAGTTGCTGGAGGGAGAAGAGGCCGCTACCATTCCGGAGGATGGCTACCATGGGCAGGACATTATTGATCTTGCCAAAGTCTTTTTTGAGGCATTTGGAGACCAATACCAGAAGGTGGACTCAGAGGAGCGCCGGAACAAGCTAAAGGAATTTGGCCTAGCCTATAACATTGCAAAAATGAAGCGGGATTTGGACCGTTATGGCATCCACTACGACGAGTGGTTTTTAGAGTCCAGCCTCCATGCCAGTGGTTATGTGGAGGAGACGGTTGCCCTTTTGACCGAGGCAGGCCACACCTATGAAAAAGATGGTGCGCTTTGGCTGGATAACATCGCCCTTGGTGCGGACAAAGACGAAGTTCTGCGTCGTTCCAACGGGTTTTACACCTATTATGCGGTGGACATTGCCTATCACCGCAATAAGTTCTGTGAGCGGGGCTTTGAAACGGTCATTGATGTGCTGGGGGCGGACCATCATGGCCATGCAGTGCGCTTTGCAGCTACCATGACAGCCAAAGAGCTGGGCCTTGAGGGCAAGACCCTAGACTTTATCATTATGCAGCTGGTGCAACTGCTGCAAGATGGCAAGGAAGTGAAGGTATCCAAGCGCAGCGGCAAGTCCATTACCTTAGCGGACCTGTTGGATGAAATTTCCGTGGATGCCGCCCGCTTTGCCTTTAATGCAAAGCCCAATAACCATCTGGTCTTTGATCTGGATATTGCCGTGCGGCAGGACAGTGAAAACCCTGTCTACTATGTCCAGTATGCCCACGCTCGGATTTGTACTCTCCTTGCTCGTTTGGAACAAGAGGGTCACGCTGTACCCGCAGCAGCAAAGGTGGATTCCTCTCTGCTGCAGAGTGAGGAAGAGCGGGCACTGATTAAGACACTATCCTCTCTGCCTGAGGAAATCCGCTTTGCGGCCCGGGATTATGACCCATCTCGCATCAATCGGTTCTTGATTGCTTTGGCTGGGGAATACCATCGATTCTACAGCGCCCACCGCATTAAGGGGGAGACGGAGGAACTGGTAGCAGCCCGCCTCAAGCTCTCCGATTGTGTACGTGCGGTACTGGAAATTGGCTTGCAGCTGCTTGGCATTTCCGCACCAAAGAAAATGTAAGAAAAGCCCCTGTTCGTGATCACGAACAGGGGCTTTACATTAAAAAGAAGAGGGGATTTCTAGCGTTTGGCCGGAATGCGTGTTTTGGTAATCTCGTCTAAAGCAGCAACCAAGTGGTCAATGTCAGCGCTTGTGTTTTCTGGGGAAAAGGAAATCCGCAAAACGCCCATCAGTACGTTAGGGGGGAGCTTCATGGCAGCAAAGACGTGGCTCGGTTTGCCCTTGTGGCAGGCGGAACCCGAAGAAACACAGATGCTCCGATCGCTTAAGTCTCGCACCAGCATCTCACTGGGATATCCGGGTAGGGAGATGGCACAGATGTGAGGAGCGTCTCCAGAAGAGACTACGACAAGGGAGGGAAGGGTCTCTTGTAGCTTTGTGAGAGCATAGGCCTTCAGCTTATGGAGATACTCATAGTTTTTCTCAAACCCTGCAGAGCCA
Organism: Evtepia sp.; assembly: GCA_041830595.1. Lineage (GTDB taxonomy): Bacteria > Bacillota > Clostridia > Oscillospirales > Oscillospiraceae > Evtepia. The sequence goes on along the minus strand of JBHAQX010000036.1, from coordinate 6,666 downwards.
AGGCGGCAGGCTGTGGCAAAAGCGGCAATGAGTGGGGTGGACTCGGTTCCGGAACGCAGGCCATTCTCCTGGTTGCCGCCCACAAGGAAGGGGGAGGCTTGGATTCCCTTTCGGATATACAGTGCCCCGGCCCCTTTTGGACCGCCAATTTTGTGAGCACTCAGACTTAGCAGATCAACGCCGAGCTCAGTGGGGGTAAAGGGCACTTTTAAAAAGGCCTGCACCCCATCTGTATGCAGCAGGGCAGGGTGTCCCTTTTCTTTCAGTAACTTCGCCACCTGTGCGACGGGAAGAAGAGCACCACTTTCGTTGTTGACCAGCATCATGGAGAGAAAAGCGGTATCCGGCCGTAGGGCCTTCTCCACCTGTTCCGGGGAGATATGCCCGGAGTGGTCGGGGGGAAGAAAGCTCACGTCATAGCCCTGCTTTTCCAGGTTTTCTAAGGGAACCCGTATAGCCGAGTGCTCAATGGCTGTGGTAATGATGTGCTTGCCCTGTTTTTTAGAAAGCGCGGCCATGATGGATATGGCCCAGTTGTCAGCCTCAGTTCCTCCCGATGTGAAAAAAATCTCATCGGAAGTGCAGCCAAGACTTTTGGAAACTTGTTCCCGATTTGATTGCAAATCCAGGGTCGCTTGCTTACCTAAAAAATGGCCGGAGGAGGGATTACCAAAGTGTTGAGTCATGGCAATTAGGGCAGCCTGGGCCGCCTCTGGAAGGACCTTTGTAGTAGCGGCATTGTCAAGATAGATGTGCATGGGCAACCTCTCAAACTGTTTTGTAGAATTGGTGGTATCGTGTGGTTAGTGTAAGGCTTTTTGGGAAGAAAGTCAAGGTGGGCGAATCTGCTTGAACTGTCGATTTTATGGTATTGGCCGGTGAGTGAAACGATTGTTAAAGAAATATCTATTGAAATTATGTCCTATTCTGGTACACTAATAAGTGCTTTTAGGGTATGAAAGAAATGAAAAGGATGCTTGCTGGATGTTTATTTCGCTTTATAACTTGATCCTTGGGGGGGAACCTATGGTAACGAGAGAAGAAAGATTACGAACAAACAAACAGTGGAATAAGAGATTTTTGCCGCTGGTCTTGTTTCCTCTGTCTATACTCTGGATGGAACTGATTCTTAAATTTTGGGACTTTGGAACCATATGGAACAAAGGCCTTTTATATACCAGCTTGTTCAGTTGTTTTTGGGGGCTTCTGTTTGGGGCCTTGTGTATGGTTTGGACGGAAAAGATCAATCGAATTCTAATGGGATTGGTTCTGCTGGCCCTAACCGCTTACTTTATTATGCAGGCCTCCTCGTTTACCGTGATGCAAACGGTTTTGGCCCTGTATTCCGTTTCAGTGGCGGCGGACGCTACTGAGTTTTGGCGGGTAGGGGTGTATGGCGTCTGGCGCACTATGCCAATTATTTTGCTTCTAGCGATCCCTTTTGTTGGTTTCCTGATTCGTTGGAGAAAGCATATTGTTGGAAGATCTCTCAATTCAAAACAGTTTTTGCTGGTTCTCTCTCTGGCGGTGCTGTTTTACGGTGTGGCGTTTGCGGCGGTGTTTAGCTCTCGTAGAGGAATTATGGATCCCTGGGTGGTTTACCATGAGCAGACAAATCCGGAACTGAGTGTAGCCAACTTTGGTGCATTGACGACACTGCGCCTAGATATGAAAAAGCTTCTCTTTGGGGGAATGCTGCAGGGGAGGCCTACCCAGGTACCTGTTCCCCACGATAGGCCAGAAGGTCCCTATCCGGCAAATGTCATGGATATCGACTTTGAGCAGTTAGCCAAAGAGGAGACAGACGAAACCTTACAGGCACTTCATCGTTACTTTGGAAAGCAGGCGCCAAGCCTAAAAAATGAGTATACAGGAATGTTTGCGGGAAAAAACTTGATTATGATTACAGCGGAGGCATTTAACAGCTGGGCCATTGATGCCCAGCGTACACCGACACTGTATCGCCTGTCTAAGGAAGGTTTTGTCTGCAAAAACTTTTATACACCATTATGGTGGGTTTCTACCTCAGACGGGGAATATGTCAGCTGTACGTCCTTGATCCCAAAACCCGGCGAGCAGTCCTTTGGGCTTTCTTCGGATAATAGCCTGTACTTTTGTATGGGCAACCAACTGGGTGCTCTGGGCTATACCACCAACGCCTACCATGATCATACCTATACGTACTATGGCAGAGATCGCACCCACCCCAATATGGGGTATGATACGTTTCAGGGGGTCGGAAATGGGTTAGAGCTGGAGCAGATCTGGCCGGAATCTGACCGTGAAATGATGGAGAAAACCTTGCCGGACTATCTTGGAAAGGAACCATTTCATACTTATTATGTCACCGTGAGTGGGCATTTGCAGTACTTTTACGATGAAAATGCCATGGCGAGAAAGCACTGGGATATGGTTTCCGATTTAGATCTTTCGGAGGAGGCCAAGGCGTATCTGGCTTGCCAGGTTGAGCTGGATCAAGCTGTGGAGTATCTCTTGCGTGAGCTGGAGGCAGCAGGGCAGCTTGAGAATACGGTCATCTGTCTATATGGGGATCATTATCCCTATGGTCTGTCTGCAAAGGCCATAGAAGAGCTTGGGGGACCAGATTTAAAAGGCACTTCTCAGCTATACAAGAGTACACTGATCCTCTGGGCAGGAGACATGAAAGAGCCTGTCTATATTGAAAAGCCTTGTAGTAATCTTGATATTTTACCCACGCTGTCCAATCTTTTTGGCTTGGAATTTGATTCTCGTCTGCTCATGGGACGGGACATTCTCTCCAATAGCCCGGGTCTGGTTTCGTTCTCGGACTACAGCTATATCACGGAGCAAGGGGAGTACAGCGCTCAGCGAGATGTCTTTGAACCGAAAGAAGGGGTATTGGTGGAGGAAAGCTACCCCGCAGAAATGATGAAGATTGTACAGGATCGATTCTTTTATTCAAAACGCATTTTGACAACGGACTATTATAGAGTTTTGGGGCTCATCCCACAGAAACCTTAAAAAGCGCTGGATTCCTATTGGGAATCCAGCGCTTTTCTTTCAAATATACTTAGCAAAGGGTCTCTTTTGCCCAGGCTGAAAGGCGTGACACTCGCGCATGGCAGGCAGCACGATCCTCGCCCTTTTCTAGAATGTATACCTTGATTTTAGGTTCGGTTCCCGAAGGGCGCACGACCAAATCCGTTCCACCTTCCAGGTGATATTTCAGCACATTGGAGCCCACAAGCTCTGTTGGATGCTCAGTCCCTGTTTGGCAGTCAAGCTCAATTCCTGTCTGGTAATCTTTTTGGCGCAGAACAGGAATGCCGGCGATTTGTGAGGGGGGATTCTCTCGCAGGTCTTTCATAAGAGTCTGCATCTTTTCCATTCCGGCAAGGCCAGACATGACTAGGTTGAGGGTCTCCTCCTGGTGATAGCCATATTTGAGGAAAAGGGCCTCTATGGCATCAAAAAGGGTCATTTCTTTGGAGATGTAGTAGGCGGCCATCTCGGTTAAAAGCAGGGCAGCGGAGACGGCATCCTTATCTCGGGTAAAGTCCCCTAGCATATAGCCAAAGGACTCCTCGTAGGAAAAGAAAACCTGCCCATCCCCAGCCGCTTCTAGAGCATTTTTCTTCTCTGCCATAAACTTAAAGCCGGTAAAAGTATCATAGCAAACGACACCATTTTCTTCGGCCACCTTACGGGCCATTTCCGTGGTCACAATGGTTTTTAGAGCAACAGGCTTCGCCGGTAATGTGCCCTTACGTTTTTTGGCTCCAATGAGATAGTCCAGCAGCAAGACTCCCGTCTGGTTGCCAGAGATAAGACGGTAAGTACCATCTTTGTCCCGGGCAAGAATCCCGACCCGGTCCGCATCTGGGTCAGAGCCTAAAATGAAATCGGCGTTTTCTTTCTGTGCCAACGCAATGGCAAGGGCAAAGCTTTCCGGATTTTCTGGATTGGGAGATTTCACTGTGGGGAAGTCTCCGTCGATGACCATCTGCTCAGGGACGCAGAACAGGTGCTTAATGCCTAACTTGCCCAGCACGCAGGGAATCTGCTCATGCCCTGCCCCGTGAAACGGGGTGTAGACCATGGAAAAGCGATCGGCTACTCCAGAAACAACAGCATAGTCATTGGTCAGCTCCATTACATTGTGTAAAAAGCGGGTATCGGTTTCCTCACCCAAGAGCTGAATATCCCCTTGGGACAGGGCCTTTTCGTAAGGCGCTGTTTTGATGGAGGAAAAGACATCTAATTCAGACATTTTTTTTGCAATAGCAGCCGCATGCTGGGGAGGGAGCTGAGCGCCATCCGACCAGTAAACCTTGTAGCCATTGTACTCCTTTGGATTATGGCTGGCGGTTACATTGAGGCCTGCAATGCAGCCGTATTCTCGTACAGCAAAGGAGAGCTCTGGCGTTGGGCGCATAGCGGAAAACAGGCGGACAGGTATGCCATTGCCGGCCATGACACAGGCGGCTTCTCTCGCAAAATCCCAGGAGTGGTTACGGCAGTCAAAGCAAATGGCGATCCCTTTTTCAGCTGACTCCGTACCTTCAGCTAAAATAACCTCGGCAAAAGCCTGGGTAACATGGCGGATAATATGAATATTCATGCGGTTAAGGCCAACGCCCATAATGCCCCGGAGCCCTGCAGTGCCGAACTCCAGGGGGCCCAAGAAGCGGCTTTCAATTTCACTCTCATTGCCTGAAATCTCCATAAGCTCTTGTTGCTCTTGGGCAGATAAGGCGGGACTGTTTAGCCAGGCCTCATAGTTGGAACGATACGACATACATTGTGCCTCCCTTAGAATTATTTATGATAGCGAGTGCCCATATGAATTTGAAAGGCACGATAGATCTGCTCTAACACCATCACGCGAGCTAAGTGATGGGGAAAGGTCATCTTTGACAGAGAAAGGCGCAGAGCGGCCTGCTCCTTAATGCTTGGGTGCAGGCCAAAAGAGCCTCCAATCACCAAAGAAATACTAGAAACACCAGACACCATCCACTGCTGAATTTGCAGAGAGAAGCCTTCGCTGGATAGAGATTGCCCCTCTACGCAAAGAGCCAAAAGCTGTGTGCCTTTTGCCAGCTTTTCTTGGATCAATAAAGCCTCCTTGAACAGGGCTGCATCAATCTGGGCCTGGGACGGATGATCAGGTAAACGCTCTTCCGGTACTTCAATGATATTGAGTTTGCAGTGTGGGGCAAGACGCTTGCTATACTCCTTGCAGGCATCGAGGTAAAAGGACTCCTTTAGTTTTCCCACACAGATTAGTTGACACTGTACCATAAGAATTCCTTTCGACCAAAAGCAGACGGTGGCAACTGCCGCCGTCTGCTTCTAAGTGATCCTAAATAAATTTAACAAATGCCAAGGGTTTGCAGTTCATCCTCAGAAGGGATTTGCTCAATACGGATATCTGCACCAAGCTTTTGCAGTTTTGGAACGATATTCTCATAGCCACGTTCGATGTGGTAGACATGATCAATTTCGGTAATCCCTGCTGCGGCAAGACCCGCCACAATCATACCTGCACCGGCACGCAAATCGCAGGCGCTGACGGGAGCGCCTGATAGACTGGACACCCCTTCAATTACAGCAGTTCTGCCATCCACCTGAATGTTCGCACCCATACGCCGCAATTCTTCCACATAGCGGTAACGGTTTCCCCAAACACCTTCGGTGAGAATACTGGTGCCTTCCGCCAGGCAAAGCACAGCAGCGATTTGGGGCTGCATATCGGTGGGGAAGCCTGGGTAGGGAAGGGTCTTCACATTGGTACGGGTAAGGGGGCCCGTGCGACGTACGGTAAGAGAGTCATCCTCTTCAATCACGTCCACACCCATCTCCAACAGTTTGGCCGTAATGCAGTCCATGTGTTTTGGAATAATATTTGTAATTTTAACTTCACCGCCAGCAGCGGCAGCGGCGGTCATATAGGTTCCCGCTTCGATCTGGTCGGGAATAATGGAGTAGGCGCCACCGTGCAGCTGCTGAACACCCCGAATCTTAATGATATCCGTACCGGCACCCATAATGTTAGCACCCATAGAGTTTAGAAAGTTAGCAAGGTCAACAATATGTGGCTCTTTTGCGGCGTTTTCAATCACGGTCATTCCATTTGCCAAAGAGGCGGTGATCATAAGATTCATCGTGGCACCCACAGAGATGACATCCAGATAAATATGGGCCCCAACCAGTCCATTGGGTGCATAAGTGCGAATATACCCATTCTCAACGGAGACCTGAGCTCCCATGGCAGAAAAGCCTTTTTCGTGCTGATCGATGGGGCGATCGCCTAGATCACAGCCACCAGGAAGTGGAACTTCAGCCTGCCCAAAACGGCCTAAGAGTGCTCCCACCAGATAGTAGGAAGCACGAATTTGTCTTGCCAAATCGTAAGAAACATGTTGTGCATGCACCTTAGAGCAATCAATCTCCAAGGTGGTACGGTCGATGGTGCGAATATTGGCTCCCAATTCTTTCATAATGCTTAGAATCAGAGAGACATCGCTGATCTGTGGAACATTATCAATTCGGCACGTGCCATTTACAAGCAAGGCGGCCGGCAAAATAGCAACAGCAGCATTTTTTGCGCCGCTAATTTCAACCTCGCCGAATAGTTTCTTCCCACCAGAAATAATATATTTGGTCACAACTGCACCTCTTTAT
>JBHAQX010000035.1:0-3266 GCA_041830595.1 Evtepia sp. | reverse complement strand
GCCCATAAACTGGCAGAGGAAAAGGGCTATATGGATGAGTTTTTGCTCATGGAGAAGATTGAGGAGATCGGGATTCCCCTCATTATGGATTACCGGAAAACGGAAATGCCCATGTGCGCCAATGTGGATATGTACTCCGGTCTGGTCTATTCCATGTTAGGGATTCCGGAGGATCTGTATACACCCTTATTTGCCACAGCCAGAATTGCAGGTTGGTGTGCCAACCGTATTGAAGAGGTGCTCACCGGCAACCGGATTATGCGCCCGGCTTATCGCGCTGTAGTGAAAAAGGTGCCCTATACCCCACCGGAGGCTAGAAAGAGCTTGGTAGAATTTAAAGACTGATTCTTTGCGAAGTGAGGGGATTTCCCTCACTTCGTTTTTTGTCTCTATTACAGCTGCGTGACATTTTGGCAAAAAGCTGGAATTGTCTATCTAATGTGTGATAAACTACAGGGTACAAAAGAAGGGGGGACGATAGCCCTATGATCGAACAAATTGTTAATATTGAACGCATGGAAGAAGCCATTAACATTTTTGGCTCCTTTGATGAAAATATGCGCATATTAGAGCAGACCCTGGATGTATTGGTCGTCAACCGTGAGGATCAACTAAAGATTAGCGGAGAGGCTGAAGGGGTGATGCAGGCCGTGCGGGCGGTGGAGGCGTTGATGGCCCTTTCCGCGAGAGGTGAGGCAATCAACGAGCAGAATGTACGGTATCTGATCGAACTGGTTCGCTCTGGCAATGAGGATAAAATCAGTGAGATGGCCAGAGATGTGATCTGCGTCACCGCCAAAGGTAAGCCGATTAAGGCGAAAACCTTGGGGCAGAAGGACTATACCGAAGCCATTAGAAAGAATACCATTACCCTGGGAGTTGGCCCAGCCGGTACGGGTAAAACTTACCTGGCCGTTGCTGCTGCCGTGGCAGCCTTTCGGGCGAAAGAGGTTAACCGCATTATTCTAACTCGTCCAGCCGTAGAGGCGGGCGAGCACCTGGGTTTTCTCCCCGGTGATTTACAGAGCAAGGTGGATCCCTACTTGCGTCCCTTGTATGATGCGCTGTTTGAGATGCTGGGTACGGAAAGCTACAACAAGTACTTAGAGCGGGGAAACATCGAAGTGGCACCCCTGGCCTATATGCGTGGCAGAACCTTAGACGATTCCTTCATCATTCTCGATGAGGCCCAGAATACGTCCAAGGAGCAGATGAAGATGTTTTTGACCCGCTTGGGCTTTGGGTCCAAGATTGTCATCACCGGCGACATCACTCAGATCGACCTGCCCACGGATAAGGTGTCTGGCCTAAAGGAGGCCATGCGTATTCTCCATGGCATTGAGGATATTGCTATCTGCCGCCTGAATGAGAGTGATGTGGTGCGCCATAAGCTGGTCCAGAGTATCATCAAGGCCTATGAAATGGATGATACGAAGGGGCAGAAGAAGGAAAAAGTGGAGAAAAAACCGAAGGAGCAGAAAAAGCCAGGCCCCAGGGGGAGAAAGACTCTTTAAGGAGGCTGTTTTAGATGGGTAGGGGAGAAAAGAAGGAACGACGTATTCGGTATCTAGCCCTTGTACTGCTGTTGTGTGTGGGGCTATTCGCAGGCTGTGTTAAAAAAGAGAACAACCCTCAGGTGGAGCAACAGTCAGGCGGCGCGGCACTGGTGCCCTATGGAGACCTGGAGAGTGAACCCCCTTTGGTTTCACTCTCGGAGGAAGATCAGGCAACCGCAGAGCATATTACCTCTACCCAAATCGACTTTTCTTTTCGGCTGGCATCTAAACTGCTGGAAGGTGTAGAGGAAGGCGAAAATCTACTGTTCTCTCCCTATTCCATATGGCTTCCCCTGGCAGCACTTCTCCATGATGAGGGCTTAAGCTGGGAGGAGCAACTTAACCTGCGCAGCGCTCTTGGGGCAGGGGGACAGTCGATGGAAGCCTTTCATATGGCTGCAGGATGGATGATGTCGGAACTCTACCAGATAGACAAAAGGCAGGATGGGATTGAGAGTCCCCTTCAAATTGCCAACGCTCTTTTCTTGCAAAAGGACCTGGTACCCAGAGAAACGTTCCTGGAATCGTTCCAAACAACCTACCATGGGCAGATATTTGGTGTGGATTTTTCCGACGCTAGGGCACCGGAGCAAATCAATCAGTGGGCCTCAGAGCATACAAAGGGTCTCATTCAAGATGTAGTGCAGGCGTTTCCGCCTCAAACTGTTATGTCTCTGGCAAATGCCGTTTACTATGCTGACAAGTGGCTCTACCCCTTTGATAAGGCTGAAACGAAAGAAGGGGTGTTTCACGCAAAGAGTGGAGACGTATCTGCTCAATTTATGCAGCGGGAGGACGACTACTTCCTTTACTATGAGAATACGGCATTTCAATCGGTGCGAATGCCGCTCAATTTTGGTAGCTTCACAGTGCTTTTGCCCAAAGATGGAGATGCCAACCAGCTGCTGCGTTCTATGGACTGGGAAACCTACTTGATAGAAATTAGGGACCAAATGGCAGCCCGGGGTTATTGCAGCGGAACACTTGTGTTGCCAAAATTCTCTCTGGAAAGCGGTTCCCTGAAGCTCAGTGATGCCTTGGAAGCCGTTGGCGTTCCACTTTTTGGAGCAGAAGCCATTTCCCTAAATGGAATTACAAACAGCCCAGAACCATTGTTTTTGGGTGACGTAGTGCAAAATGTGAAACTGGAGATCAACGAGGAGGGGACAACAGCTGCCGCAGTTACCACCTTGGACTTTGGCATGGGTGGTCCGGAACCCACCGAGCCCTTCACGATGGTTTGCGACAGGCCCTTCGTGTTTCTTCTCACCGGCAACTGTGGAACGGGAGAGGTGGTTCTCTTTATGGGGGTCGTGAATGACCCCGGCGAGTAAAATCGTGAGGTATGCAGGTAAAGATTCAGCAGAAGAAAAGAGGCATAAACGGAAAAAACGTGAGGAGGGTTTTGGATGGGAACAAGAAGACGGGGCAGAAAGATAGCTTTGATTCTCACAGGACTGCTATGTGCAGCACTGCTGGTTGGCTGCACAAAGGGAGAGGCTGTTCAGCCCTATAAAACAGGAGCAGAGCCTCTGGACTCTTTGACATTCACCCAAGAGGAGATTGAAACCGCCCAAGGGATAGCGGACTCCCAAGTTGACTTTTCCTTTTCCCTGGCAGCCAAGTTGTTGGAACAGGGGGAATCAGAAGAAAATTTCGTATTCTCCCCCTACTCCATTTGGCTGCCCATGACGGTGCTCCTCAATGATG
>JBHAQX010000034.1:0-3102 GCA_041830595.1 Evtepia sp. | reverse complement strand
CTGGCGCTTTGTCCCTTTTTGCTTTCTTGCAACATAACAACATAACAGAGCAGGGATGGCGAAATTTATATGGCATTTTCCACCAGCTTTTTTGGCGCTGCAAGTTTTACCAATATAATCCCTTTCCATCTTTTAAAGGCAGGATTTTTTCTGCTTTTGACTTTTTTGATTGGCGTATTTCTCCTTTGGCTTGGTCGGCGGTTTGCGCGGGAAGGGAGACCTGTTTTGTGGGTTCGCCTGTGTGATATCATTGGGGTACTAAACCTGTTGTCCATCGCTTTCTCATTGCTGTACTTTATTCCGTCTCTGATTGCTTCTTATTCAAGTATTAGGGCTATTCCAATCTTTTTTTCATGTATAAATGACCCTCGCTTTTTTCCCCTCTTGTTTTTCCTCGTGGCAGTCTTTAACTTGCTAGAGCTGGGTACAGGAATTTTCCTCCTCGTGCTGGGGCGGGATTTCATCCGTCGCAAGGAGAAACTCGGTTTTATTCTTCTTTGCTTTTTTTGTGGTAGCTTGCTGGTCTTATTTGGCCTGCGTGACCTCTATGCGTTTGCTCTTATTTTCATCCCTTTTCACTAGAATGATTCCCTTTACCCTTACAAGCGGGCTTGCTCTCTCTACTAAGAAACAAAAAAAGGAAGGAGACAACGGTCATCTCCTTCCTTTTTATAATCCCCTTACCATGGTTCGGCCCAGCCAAACACCCAAAAGACACAAAAGCACGCTGGCACTGATGTATAGGGCGGCAGCCAGAATCTTTCCCTCATCCAAGAAGCGAAATGTCTCCAGCGAGAAACTAGAGAAGGTGGTAAAGCCGCCGCAGAGTCCAATTTGAAAAAAGGCTATGCCGTTTTCCCTTTCTCCCATGGCACCATAGGCAATGAGGCCAATGAGAACAGCGCCCAACAGATTCACCACCAGGGTTCCCCAGGGAAAGCCCTCGGGCCAGGGCAAAAGCCCCATTAGATAGCGGCATACTGCCCCCAAAAAGCCTCCTGCACCCACCAGTAGACAGGTTAGCACCAGCCTCGCCCCCTTCTTTTTTCACCAGTATAGGGGAATTTTCCCCCAAGCACAATGCCTATTTTAGCCCATTTGTCCGGCGGCCAAGGTTTCACCACCTCTAAGTAACTTCCCCTTTACAATTTTTGTGTAACATGATATAATACACCCTGCATCTGTGTCGATTGGGATAGAGATGCCAACACTTGGACCTTTCACTTGGTTTCAGGGCGAAAGAGCCGCGATACTTCCGGCGCCACCCACCTGATACTCGGTTTTTGGTCATAGAAAAGAAAGGTGGATTTATCCATGATTCGTAAGGAAGACAAGACCTCTGTCATTGAGGCAAACCGCACCCACGGTACCGACACCGGTTCTCCCGAGGTGCAGATCGCAATCCTCTCCGCCCGCATCAACGAGCTCACCGAGCATCTGCGGGAACACAAGCACGACAACCACAGCCGCCGTGGCCTATACAAGATGATCGGTAAGCGTCGTAAGATGCTGGACTATCTGGCCAAGAAGGACATTGAGCGTTATCGTGCCGTCATCGCCAAGTTGGGCATCCGTAAGTAATTACGCAAAGTAAAAGAGGGCGGTGCAATGCACCGCCCTCTTATCCCTATCAAGCAATGTGCCCTTGGCCTTCTTCTGTAACCCTCATGCGTTCCATTTGATATATGCCACCAAAAACCCGTTGCGCTTTTTTAGCAGTTGAATCTGCCGCCGAAGGCTTCGACGCCGGATTCAAGTGCTAGAAAGCAGTGGTTTTTGGGGGCAGCGACTGAAAGGAGACATTACATGTCAACCATCGTAAGCCAAAAGTCTTTCCCCCAGTGCAAAACCTTTAAGACGGAAGTAGCCGGCCGCCCCCTGTCCATTGAAGTGGGCAAAGTGGCAGAACTGGCCAACGCCTCCGCCATGGTGCGCTATGGCGACACCTGCGTGATGGTAGCGGTCACCGCTTCCTCCCGCCCCCGTGACGGCATCGACTTCTTCCCTCTGAGTCTTGACCTTGAAGAAAACCTCTACGCCGTGGGCCGGATTCCCGGCTCTTTCATGCGCCGTGAAGGCCAGCCCTCTCTCCCCGCTGTTCTGGCCTCTCGTGTCATCGACCGTTCCATCCGCCCCCTCTTCCCCAGCGATTTCCGCAACGACGTTGTGGTCACCGCCACGGTGATGAGCGTGGATCGGGACTGCTCCCCAGAAGTCACCGCCATGATCGGCACCTCTGCCTGCCTGGCCTTCTCCGACATTCCCTGGGGCGGTCCCCTGGGCTGCCTGGAAGTGGGTTATGTGGACGGACAGATCGTCTTTAACCCCACCCAGGAGCAGAAGCACAAGTCTCAGCTGGACCTCACCGTGGCCGCTTCCCGGGAGAAGATCATCATGATTGAAGCCGGTGCCAAGGAACTGCCCGACGACATTATGTATGATGCCATCATCAAGGCCCACGAGGCCGTTGGCCCTCAGCTGGACCTCATTGCCCAGATCGTGAAGGAGATCGGCAAGGAGAAGATGACCTACGACCAGGCCGACTTTAACAAGGAGCTCTTTGATAAGATCACTGCTGCTACCATGGACGAGGCCAAGGCCGCCATGGACACCGAGGACAAGTCCGTTCGTGACGAGCGTTGGAACGCCCTGGTGGACAAGTGGCACGACCTCTTCCTGGAAGAGTACCCCGACATGGATCAGTATCTGGACGAGATTACCTACAAGTTCCAGAAGCTGATTGTCAAGGAGTGGCTCCTTGCTGGCCACCGTGTGGACGGCCGTAAGAACGATGAAATTCGTCCTCTGGCTGCTGAAGTCGGTGTGATTCCCCGGGTCCACGGCTCCGGCCTGTTTACCCGTGGACAGACCCAGGCTCTGTCCATCTGTACCCTAAACACCCTCTCCGCCTGCCAGAAGCTGGACACCATCTGGGAGGACACGGAAAAGCGCTACATGCACCACTACAACTTCCCCGCCTACTCCGTGGGCGAGGCCCGTGGCGCCCGCAGCGTCAACCGCCGGGAAAAGGGCCATGGCGCCCTGGCAGAACGTGCTCTGGATCCTGTCATCCCATCTGTGGATGCCTTCCCCTACGCCATT
>JBHAQX010000033.1:0-17366 GCA_041830595.1 Evtepia sp. | reverse complement strand
TGGTGATGGTCATGCAGTCGGTGAGCCTGACGGACACCCTGACCATTACCTTGGACAACCAGCCCGGGGTTCGGGTGAGCAGCAACCACAAAGATGTGCCCACTGATGAGAGCAACCTGGCCTACCAGGCCGGGCTGGCTTTTTTGGAAGAGGCAGAGCTTTACAAAAATGGGATCAGTATTGAGATTGACAAACGCATTCCGGTGATGGCTGGCACGGCAGGGGGGAGCAGTGACGCCGCCGCCACCCTGCGCTGCCTCAATACCATGAGTGGGAAGAAATTACCTGTAGAGACCCTGATGAAGCTGGGCGCAAAATTGGGCTCGGACGTGCCCTTTTGTATTGAGGGAGGCACGGCTCTGGTACAGGGCAGAGGGGAGCGGGTGCGGCCAATCTGGTCTATGCCGCCCTGCTATATTGTTCTCTGCAAGCCAAACTTTGGCATTTCTACGGTCCAGCTGTTTGAGCGAATGGATGAGATATCCATTCATCGGCATCCCGATACCCAGGGTATGCTCCGGGCCCTGCAGTTTGGGGATTTGATTGCCATTGGCAAACATCTACACAATGTGTTCGAGGATGTATTGGAGCGGGACCGCTGGGAAGAAGTGATGACCATACGACGGGTCATGGTGGAGATGGGGGCGATGGGTTCCTCCATGAGCGGGTCCGGGCCAACGGTATTTGGGATTTTTGAAACAGAAGAAAACGCTTGGGCTGTGGTGAAAGAGCTGCGCAAGTTTTACCGCTCTGTGTTCTTGACACAGCCTGTATAGAGGCTCCTATGCAGGAGCTTTTTAGGGGAGGGGATGGATCTGAGTCAGGGGGAGTTCAAGCTTTTACTTGTAGAGGAAAATGGGCATATCCAGCAGCGCATGGAAGAGATTTTAGGGGGAAGCTATGGCCTTTGTTTTGCATCGAATGGTGCACAGTTTTGGGCTGTGCTAGAGGAAGAATTGCCGGATCTCATTTTGCTGAGTATCAGTTTGCCCGATTGTAGTGGCTTTGATCTTTTGAAGCAGCTTAAAAGCAAGGAAGAGACGAAGGAGCTACCTGTTATCATTCTCATCGAGCGAGAGGAGCAGGAGGCTGCGGAGCGTGGTTTTCTTTTGGGTGCAGTGGATTATATTCGCAAGCCCATTCAGGATGAAGTGATTCTTCTAAAAGCCAGGGTACGGACTCAAATACGCATTTTAGAACAGGTTAAGAAAATTGAACGGCTTGGGCTGGTGGATACGGCAACGGGAGTTTCAAACCGACATTTTTTTGATAATCAGTTGGGCTATGAGTGGAGCCGTGCCGTAAGAGAGCAGCAGCCCATTAGCCTTTTACTGATTGATGTGGCGTATGCAAACAGTCCCAGCAGAGAAAATCGCAAAGATCGAGCAGAGCAACTGCGGTTTTGGGCCCAGAGCCTGGGGACCTGTGTGACCAGAAAAGTAGATATTTTTTGTCGCTTTGAGAAAGAACGATTTGCGGCTCTGCTGCCGGGTACCGGTGAAGAAGGTGCTCAGGTAGTTGCTCAACGGCTAAAAAACCGGGTGAAAGAGATTGAGCAATCACAGCTTGGAAATGAACACCACGTTGGGATTGTCTCTGTGGGTTGGGCCAGTGCGCAGCCAAAGCAGGGAGACGCTCATAGTCAACTCCTTCGGCGGACGGAGCATGCATTGCAAAAGGCGAAAGAAGCACTGGCCTAGGCAGTACAATGGCCAGTCGGCTCGCAGTGGGGTTTCTTGCTGTAGGGCTAGTTTTTTCTTCCTTTCTTTTTCTTCTTTTGCACCGTTGATGGCTCCATAAAAAGACCTCAGACAAGCTGGCAACAGAAGCTGCGGCTTGTCTGAGGTCTCTTTCATAACCTAGATCGTTGTGGTGCGCAGGTGGAACCCACTCATGTTCGCTAGGAACTTTAGCCTTGCTTTCTCTGCAGCATGAGGCGGTCGGCAATCATGGCGATGAACTCACTGTTGGTGGGCTTACCTTTAGATAGGGAAATGGTACATCCGAAGTACTTCTGTAGGGTATCGAGGTCGCCTTTGTCCCAAGCAACCTCAATGGCGTGACGAATGGCACGTTCGACCCGAGATGAGGTTGAACCAAAGGATTTGGCAACCTCTGGATAGAGGATTTTGGTCACTGCACTAATCATATCCATGTTTTCCACCGTCATGACGATTGCCTCACGCAGGTACTGGTATCCCTTGATATGAGCGGGGACACCAATGTCATGAATAATGGTGGTGACTGCATGTTCTAGGCTCTGTCGACTATGAGTTGGAGGAAGAGGCTTAATTTGCGGCGGAGTGGAAGGCCCCTGTGCCCAAGTTTTTCCAACCAAAAGACGAATGCGCTCAACGACAGAGCTTAGACGGCAGGGTTTCATCATGTAGTAGGTCCCGCCTTTGGCGGCGACCTGGTCTGCCATGCAACCCCGCGCAAAACTTGACAGAACCAACGTGCTACACATGCCTTTTGGTAAAGTATCCAGCACATCCATTCCGTCCATTGTGCCAAGGACCAGATCCATCACAATCAAATCTGGGCGCTCGGCTCTAGCTAAGTGGACAAGATCGTGTCCATCGCTTACATCGCCAATCACTTCAAAGTCAGGCTCTGCTTGTAGCGCGTCTACAAGTATGGAGCGAAACTCGTCATTGGCATCCGCTACTAAAATCCGCTTGATGTATTCCATAGGTGCTATACTCCCTTGTGTATGCGGGCTCGATAGAATGCCCTTTTCCATTTTTCCGCGACATCTCCGATTGTACCGGTGCTATCTACAATCTATCACAAAAGTAGGCAAACGACAAGCCTAATTTTGGTGATTTTTGTGAAGAATTGCATCGAGTATTAGAAATGTTTGTAAAAAAAGCACGAGACGCTGCTTGTGCAAAAATGGGAAAAGGACAAAAATGGATGGAATAACTGAAAATAACCATGTAAAGAAAAGACCAGAAGGGACGTTAGGCGCAGATTTTGTTTGCGCAATATTTGTTAAAATGCTATGATAAGTGGAAAATTGCATCGCAATATAGAGTGGGAATGGAGCCCACATAACGCAAAGGAGAACAAGACCTATGAAAAAACTGATGCTGGGAAATGCTGCGGTTGCCCGGGGACTTTATGAGGCAGGATGTGGGCTGGTTTCCAGTTACCCTGGCACACCGTCCACAGAGATTACCGAGGCAGCGGCCAAGTACGATGAGATTTACTGTGAATGGGCGCCCAATGAAAAGGTGGCCATGGAAGTTGCCTTTGGTGCCAGCCTGGGGGGTACCCGTTCGGCTTGTTGCATGAAACATGTGGGTGTGAACGTAGCGGCCGATCCTCTCTTTACTCTTTCCTATACTGGGGTAAATGGGGGTATGGTCATCTGCGTGGCAGATGATGCGGGGATGCACTCCTCCCAAAATGAGCAGGACTCCCGTCATTACGCCATTGCTGCTAAACTGCCCATGTTGGAGCCAGCAGATTCTCAGGAAGCTTATGCCTTTACGAAGCTTGCCTTTGAACTATCGGAAGAGTTTGACACACCGGTCTTTCTAAAAATGTGTACCCGCATTTCCCACTCTCAAAGCGTAGTGGAGACGGGGGAGCGAATGGAGCCCACAAAGAAGCCCTATGTGAAAAACATTGAAAAATATGTGATGATGCCTGGCTATGCCCGTCTGCGTCATCCGATTGTGGAAGCCCGCACCCGTGCCTTGGAAGAGTATGCGGAGACAGCTCCCATCAACCGGGTGGAAATGGGCAAGGCTGAAATCGGCATCATTACCAGTTCAACTTCCTATCAGTATGTGCGAGAGGTGTTTGGTCAGGATGTCTCGGTCTTAAAATTGGGACTGATTAATCCTCTCCCGAAACAATTGATTTTGGATTTTGCCGCCAAAGTGTCGAAGCTTATCATTGTGGAGGAATTGGACCCGATCATTGAGAATCATTGCCGTGCCCTTGGGCTGCAGGTTACGGGCAAGGACGTTCTTCCCTTAGAGGATGAATATTCCCAGCAGATTTTGGCAGAGAAGCTGGGCCGTCCTGTGCCTGAGGGGCAGGCGCTGGACGTAGCAATTCCGGGCCGGCCGCCGGTGATGTGCCCCGGTTGCCCTCATAGAGGATTGTTTTACACATTGGCAAAGAATAAATGTACGGTGCTAGGCGATATCGGATGCTATACCTTGGCCGCCATTGCCCCTCTCTACGCCATTGAGACCTGTGAGTGTATGGGAGCCTCCGTCAGCTCCGTGCATGGTTTTAACAAGGCCCTAGGAGCCCAGGCGGAGGGAACGACGGTGGCCGTGTTGGGGGATTCCACCTTTATGCACTCAGGCATGACCGGCCTTGCGAACATTGTCTACAACCAGAGCAATTCCACTGTCATCATTCTTGACAACTCTATTACCGGCATGACAGGCCACCAGCAGAATCCAACAACTGGGTTCACAATTAAAGGAACCCCTGCCGGACAAGTTGACATAGAGGCTGTGTGCAGAGGGCTTGGTATTCGGCGGGTACAGGTGGTGGACCCCAATGATCTGGAAGCCTGCGACCGTGTGGTGAAGGAAGAGCTAGCGGCCCAGGAGCCATCTGTTATCATCACACGCCGGCCCTGTGTCCTTCTGAAATATGTGAAAACGAGTGCCCCTGTTTTGGTAGACCAGGAAAAGTGCACCGGCTGCAAAGCTTGTATGAAAATTGGCTGCCCGGCCATTGCTTTTGGAGACAAAAAGGCAAGTGTTGATCAGACTCTCTGTGTGGGCTGTGATGTTTGCATGCAGTTATGTAAATTTGACGCAATGAGCAAAGGTGGTGCAAAAGAATGAAACCATGCACGAATGTGATGATTGTAGGGGTCGGAGGACAGGGATCCCTTCTTGCCAGTAAGCTTTTGGGTCATCTGCTTCTGCACCAAGGCCTGGACGTGAAGGTATCTGAAGTACACGGTATGAGCCAGCGTGGAGGCAACGTGGTGACCTATGTACGTTTCGGCGAGAAGGTGTACTCTCCTGTGATTACCAAGGGAGAGGCAGACATCATTGTCTCCTTTGAAAAGCTGGAAGCAGCCCGCTGGGTCGAGTGCCTAAAGCCCGGGGGAAAGATTATTGTAAGCGATCAGGAGATTGCACCCATGCCGGTACTGGTAGGGCAGGCGGAGTATCCTTCCGAACTGCTGGAACGTATGGAGGCCCGTGGGTTTTCTGTGGATCGAGTGGAGGGACTGCGCCTGGCAGAGGAGGCTGGTTCCCCCAAAGCTGTGAATTTGGTGCTGATGGGTGTGCTGTCCAAGTATTTTGATTTTCCGGAATCCGCGTGGCAAGAGGCCATTGAGGCCTGTGTGCCCCCAAAAGTGCTGGAGCTCAACCGCAAAGCCTTTGCTCTGGGACGTAATCTGTAACATAAAAAACAGCGGTCGGATCATACTCCGACCGCTGTTTTTTTAAGAGTTTTTCTCGACAAAAGGTGGTGGGGCAAAGAATTGCTCCAGCTTTGGAAGCGCAGGGCGTAGGGTGAAGAAGCGATTGAGCCCTCGGGTAAAAAGGCCCACTAACCTGCCGCTGATTAAGGCAGCAGCCACTGAGCCCCAGCCTACGCCAACCAGAGGGCCAAAGCCAAAAAACCAAAAGGAAAAAGCGATGGCCACGACACAGCTGCAGCAATCATAGCGGACCTTAAGCTTGCCCATATCGGTATGGTATTTGGCAGAAAAGACTTTTAAAAAGAGTTCATACACTTCTGGCGGCAGATAGGTGTGCAGCATCAGGCAGACACCAAAGGCGCATAGGATAAGGCCTGGAACAAAAAACAGAAAGCGCAACAAGAAAGAAGTCAGTTCAATGGGTGCCATAATCAGCATGATGAAGTCAAGCACCCGGCCGTAGAAGAGGGTTGTAACAAAAGAGCAGAGATAGGACCAGTGGAACTGGCGGACAATGGCGATTAAGAAGAGGAGAATGGCCCCCTGCATGATATATTCCGCAACACCAAAGGTGACAAAAGACCAGGTTTGGGAGAGCTTTAGGTGAATCAAATAGGATGGTGAAACCACGACAGACATGCCAAAGTTAGCCTTCACCATCAGCACGGCACCGAGGGCAAGGGAGAACACGCCGCCCAAATAGCAAAGTTCTTTGTACAAAACCAGCTTTTTCATTCACCATCGACCTCCAATAGATTTGGCGGATGGGCCTCATCACGCCTGGCGTAGCGCTGCACGCCCCAGATTCCGAGGACAATGACGCCAGTAGCAACTAGGGATATGGGGCTAAGGCTCTCTTTCAAAAGCAGTACTCCCGCAAAAACGGAGACAAGGGTGGTTACATTGACAAAAACGATGGTACGGGTTACAGGTAGTAGGGTGTTTGCATAATTAATTAAGAAGAAGGCCACTACAGAGGAGGCGATGCCCAGATAGAGAATCGGCAGCCGCAAAGTAGAAGAAGTAAGCGCAGCAGCAAAGGGGCCAAGGCTGCCACCGGTATCAAAGAGCATCATGGTAAAGAACACCACAAAACCCATAAGGAACATGAAATATGTACGTTCAAAAGGGGTAAAGGTGACAGAGAGCTTTCTGGTCAGCAGATTGAAACCCACATCAGCCAATACGGCCATCAGGAGGAATAGAAAACCTTTCAGCTGTGTACTACCGCCACCGCTCTGGGCTGTAATCACAATCACGCCTAGTACGGAAAGCACACAAAAGAGGCTCTGCTTCATCGTGGGAGACTCCCGCAAAACAAGGGCAGAAGCCCAGATAGAGGCAATGGGGATGAGTGCAATGATGATAGCTGAGAACGTGGCAGAGGTGTAGAGCACCCCATAGGTTTCGCCCATAAAATAGAGCACAGGCTGGAATACCCCTAAAAGGAACAGAAGGCCCCAGGGCTTACCCCGGAGAGTGAGCTTGACTTTGCCCAAAAAGAGGATGAGGGTAAAGACCAGAAGGGCAACAAAAAAACGGCAGGAGAGCAGAACATAAGGCTGAGCGCTTTCCAGAGCCACTTTGGTAAAAATAAAGCTAAAGCCAAAGATGACATTAGCAAAAAAAGCCGAGAGCAGAGCCCTGGCAGAAAGGGAAAGGCGTCCCATAAATTGGTCCTCCTTTGCATAAAAGGTCAATTTGAACATTATATCAAAAAAGAAAGTTATCGTAAAGTGTTGACACTTGCTTTTTTAAAAGGGGTTTGCTATACTCGTGAAAAAAAGAAAGAGGGAAAATGGGAAGTGACCATTGAATATTACCCCAAAGGGGTCTGTTCCAAGCGGATGAATATTGAGGTAGCAGAGGGCCTCGTCAAAAGCATTGAGATTTTAGGAGGCTGCCCTGGGAATCTGATGGGGATTTCGAGTCTGGTAGAGGGTATGCCCGTTGAGGAAGTGATCCGGCGGCTAGAGGGCATTCGTTGCGGCTTTAAAAAGACCTCCTGCCCCGATCAGCTGGCGAAAGCCTTACAGGAGAATAGAGAATAAGCGAAGCACCTGAGAGTATCCTCTCAGGTGCTTTCTTGTAACAAAGGCTGGTTTGCCTCGGCCAAAGGTGTACGGCAGAAGGTGGCGCAGAACACCCCGGCACAACCACCAGAGACCAAGGTGGCGGCGGCTTCCTCCAATGTGGCGCCAGTGGTGAAAATGTCATCAATGAGCAGAATGCGTGCATTCGTAAGCCTATGCTCGCCTAGAAGAGAAAAGGCTCCCTTAATATTATCCGAACGGGCGTTTCGCCCACCGAGACTGGATTGGGCGGAGGTGTGGGCCTTGACTAAAGTGGGCAGAAGAGGGGTGCAGAGCCGTTCGGAGACGGCCTTCGCCAGCAAGTAAGCCTGGTCATAGCCTCGTTCCAGCAGGCGTTCCGGAGAAACTGGAATCCAGGTAATGCAATCAAAGGGATCGGGAAAGGCGGTAGAAATGTCCTGGGCAAGGACCTCTGCAAAGACAGGGGCATGTTCTTGGGCACCTTCAAATTTAAAGGCTAGCATGGCATCTCTGGCTTTGTCCTGATACCAGACCGAGGAAAGGCAACGCTCATAGTGCCTGCCTTTCTGTGCTTTCTCAGAGGGAGAAATCCAGGGCAGCTTTTTTTGGCAGCGAAGGCAGGTGCGAGTGGGGGAGAAGTCTAACACGCCGCCACAGTAGATGCAGCAAGGGGGAAAGAAAAAGTCTAAAATCTGTTCCCTTATCTGGCTCATAGGTCGCCTCCCAAAGGACTCTGGACAAGGCGGGCCCGCAGGCCGCTATACCTGCGCTGGGGTCGGTCATTTTTCGCCATATGTGTTACGACGCCTTCATCTCCAACCAGGATCAAAAGCTCCCTGGCCCGGGTGATGGCTGTGTACAAGACGCCCCGGGTGAGCAGGGGGGCGGCAGCATCCACCGCGCAGAGAATCACAGCCCGGTACTCACTGCCCTGGGCCTTGTGTACGGTGGTGGCGTAGGCCAGCTCCAGCTGACTTAATAGGTCGGGGGGATAGGAGGCTAAGTGTCCCTCAAAGTCAACGGTTACAAGCAGACCTTTGGGATCGATGGATTCAATCTTTCCAATGTCACCGTTAAATACGCCGATGCCAAACTCTTTGCTATGCCGATCCTGCCAAATCAAATCATAGTTATTCTTCACCTGCATGACCCGGTCGCCAACCCGAAAGAGCTGATTGCCAAACACATGCTCAGAAAGGCCCTGTTCCGGAGGGTTCACACCCTGCTGCAGGGCTTGGTTGAGAGAGACGGTGCCGGCAAGACCCTTGCGGGTGGGGGAGAGTACCTGAATTTGCTCCGGGGTGATGCCCATGTTTTCCGGCAGCCGACGTTGGCACAGATCCAAAATGGTCTCCAAGGCATCCCCGGGATTGGTACGCCGCAGGAAGAAAAAATCGCAGCCGGGGGAGTTTTGAAAGTCAGGGGCCTGGCCTGCGTTGACGGCGTGGGCATTGCGCACAATGGAGGACTGGGCAGCCTGGCGGAAAATGTCCTGAAGCTGAATATGGGGAATGCGCTGGGAGCGCAGCAGATCGTTTAAAACATTGCCTGGTCCCACCGAGGGGAGCTGGTGGGGATCACCCACCAAAATCAGGCGACAGTCCCTTCGCATGGCGGCCAGAAGGGCATACATAAGGGGCAGGTCTACCATGGAGATCTCGTCCACAATAATGGCATCCACCTCCAGCGGATCATCTTCGTTATGGGAAAAAGTAAGCTGACCACGCTCCGCATCATAGCAGGTGCCCAGCAGACGGTGAATGGTGGAGGCCTCCGCCCCGCCGCAGGTCTCCGATAGTCGCTTTGCTGCACGCCCAGTGGGGGCGGCTAAGGCCGTGCGCAGGCCCAGAGAATCAAATAAAGCCAAGACACCCCGCAGGCAAGTGGTTTTGCCCGTGCCAGGGCCGCCGGTAAGGAGCATGATCTGCCGGCAGGCGGCGGTACAGACGGCCTCAATCTGCAAAGGGGCATAGCGAATGTTCTGTCTTTGTTGGATGCCCTCTATTAGAATCTCTAAATGCTCAGGGGGATAAAACGCCGTGTCTGCCATTTGCGCAAACAGGGAGGAGACATAGCACTCGTAGTCGTAGAGCTGGGTGAGGTAGCAGGCCTCTTCCCCGGCAATCTCACAGAACACAACATCGCCCCGGTCGAGTAAGAGGTCCAGAGCTTCCGAGAGGGGTGGGGTGTCTACATTTAGTAGCTGAGCCGTAGCCGCTAGCAACTTGTTGCGGGGAAGGAACACGTGACCATTCTCGCCATTGTGTTGTAGTTCAAATAGGAGTCCAGCTTCCAAGCGGAGAAGACTGTCCTGCTCAAAGCCGATGGATAGGGCCAGTTGGTCGGCAGTGGAAAAGGGAGCGCCGACGGACACATCGGCCAGCAGGTAGGGGTTATTGCGCACGGTTTGCAGGGCCACATCGCCAAAGCGCTTGTAGAGTGGAATGGCCGCTTGGAGGGGCAGGCTGTGCTCCGCCAAAAAGTCAAGCAGGCGGCGCATGGAGAGGAGTGTTTTCAGGGCATGGGAAAGGCTCTGGGCCCGCTTTGGTGTAATGCCCCGAATCTCCGTGAGGGAATCAGGGGTTTCTTCAATGACCCGAAGGGTATGCCGACCGAACCGCTCCACAAGTCGGCGAGCCGTGACCGCCCCAATTCCTCGAATGGCACCGGAGGCCAAATAGCGAAAGATCTCTTCTTCTCCTTCGGGCATGCGCCGCTCCACAAGTTCTGCCTTAAACTGGCGGCCATAGGTGCCGTGTAGTTCAAATTTGCCATGGGCAGTGAGCCCCTCGCCGGGGAAAATGCCGGGCATGCAGCCCACCACGGTGATTTCATCCTCAGCAGCCGAGAGGGAAAGGCGCAGCACAGTATAGCCGTTTTCCTCGTTGCGAAAGACAACGGAGGAGACGACGCCATCCAAATAGTCCAAATCCATGATTTGCCCACGGTACATTGCCCAGCCACCCTTCCAAAGCCAGAGTCCGGCGTATCCTTTGGGAAAGTAAAGATATACCTACGCCTCCTGCCCATTGGGGAGGAGGCGAGGAGATTACTTCGAGTTTAATACGGTTTTTAAATATTGTCCAGTAAAAGAACCGGGGCAGGCGGCTACCTCTTCCGGTGTGCCGGTGCAGACAATGTGCCCGCCCAAATTACCGCCCTCAGGGCCAAGATCAATCACATGGTCGGCGGTTTTGATTACGTCCAGGTTGTGTTCGATGACCACCACGGTGTTGCCGCCATCCACCAGGCGGTCCAGCACCTCCAGAAGTTTCTGCACATCATAGCTGTGCAGGCCGGTGGTTGGCTCATCCAAAATATAAATGGTAGAGCCGGTGGAGCGGCGGGAGAGCTCCGTTGCCAGCTTGACCCGCTGGGCCTCACCACCGGAAAGGGTGGTAGAGGGCTGACCAATTTTCACATAGCCCAGGCCAACATCAAACAGCGTTTCTAACTTGCGGTGGATTTTGGGCAGATGCTCAAAGAAGGAAAGGCCCTCTTCCACGGTCATCTCCAGCACCTCGTGGATGTTTTTGCCCTTATACTTGACCTCTAAGGTCTCTCGATTGTAGCGCTTTCCCTTACAGACCTCACAGGGGACATAAATATCCGGTAAAAAGTGCATTTCAATTTTCAGCAGACCATCTCCGGCGCAGGCCTCACAGCGGCCGCCCCGCACATTGAAAGAGAAGCGGCCGGGGCCGTAACCTCTGGCCTTGGCATCGGGGGTGGAGGCGAACAGGTCACGAATTTCACCGAAAAGGCCTGTATAGGTAGCCGGATTGGAGCGGGGGGTACGGCCAATGGGGGACTGATCAATGTTGATGACCTTATCCAGATACTCCATGCCCTCCAGGCTGTCGTGCTTGCCGGCTCGGGCCTTGCTGCGGTTCAGCTCTGCCCCCAGGCGCTTGTAGAGAATCTCGTTGACCAGGCTGGACTTACCGGAGCCGGATACTCCGGTCACGCAGGTGAAGGTACCCAGTGGGAAGGCAACATCCAAATGGTCCAGATTGTTTTCCGCGGCACCTCGGAGAAGCAGCTGCTTCCCATTTCCGCTTCTGCGCTGGGTGGGCACAGGGATTTTCCGCTTGCCGGAGAGATACTGCCCCGTAATCGAAGTGGGAACCTCCATGATTTCCTCGGCTGTGCCCTGGGCGATGACCTCTCCGCCATGGATGCCGGCGCCGGGGCCAATATCCACCACATAGTCTGCGGCACGCATGGTGTCCTCATCATGCTCCACCACCAGCAGGGTGTTGCCCAGGTCCCGCAGGTGCTTCATGGTGTCCAGCAGCATCTCATTGTCCCGCTGATGCAGGCCAATGGAGGGTTCGTCTAGAATGTAGAGCACGCCAACCAAGGAAGAGCCGATTTGCGTGGCAAGGCGGATGCGTTGGCTCTCTCCGCCGGAGAGGGAACCGGCCTGGCGGGCAAGGGTGAGGTATTGCAGGCCCACGCTGTTTAAAAAGCCAAGGCGTTCTTTGGCCTCTTTCAAAATGCGTTGGGCAATCATCGCCTGGGTCTCCCCCAAGGTAAGCTGGGAAAGGAAGCCCAAGGCCTCGGTGACAGACTTTTGGCAGAAGGCGTCAATGTCCAAGCCCCCAACGGTCACCGCCAGGGACTCCTTCTTCAGGCGCTTGCCCTGGCAGTCGGGGCAGGGGTGTTCGCTCATCACCTCTTCCATGTCCCGCTTCATGGCGTCGGACTGGGTCTCCCGGTAGCGGCGCTCGATGTTGTTTACAATACCCTCAAAGGCTTGTGGCAGAGTGCCCTTGCCGTTGGGGCGGTCATAGGTCAGGGTGAGCTTCTCCTTCCCGGTGCCGTAGAGAATGACATCCATGACAGCGGGAGGCAGGTCTTTCACCGGGGTGGTGAGCTTAAATTTATAGCGCTTGGCCAAGGCATCAAAGTACATTTTTGCGATGGAATCGCCCTTAATATTCTGCCAGCCGGAGGCGGTGATGGCCCCATCCATAATGGACAAGTCCTTGTTGGGGATAATAAGGTCAGGGTCTACTTTCAGTTGGTTACCCAGACCCATGCAGGTGGGGCAGGCTCCGTAGGGATTGTTAAAGGAGAACATGCGTGGCGTGAGCTCTTCGATGCTGATGCCACAGTCGGGGCAGGCGTAATTTTGGGAAAAGAGGAGATCTTGATCCTCCTGAAAGAGGTTCACAATGACCAGGCCGCCAGTCAAATGGATGGCAGTCTCCAAGGAGTCCGCCAGGCGGCTTCTGATATCAGGCTGGATGCTGAGACGATCCACTACAATTTCAATGTTGTGCTTTTTGTTTTTCTCCAGAGAGATGTCCTCGGTGAGATCATAGAGGGAACCATCCACCCGGCAACGCACGTAGCCGGACTTGCGGGCATCCTCAAAGATTTTGGCATGCTCGCCTTTCCGTGAGCGAATCATGGGGGCCAAGATCTGAATGCGGCTGCCCTCGGGCAGGGCCATAACCTGATCCACAATCTGGTCTACGGTCTGTTGATGAATTTCCTTGCCACATTTGGGGCAATGGGGTACACCCACCCGGGCCCAGAGCAGGCGCAAATAGTCGTAGATCTCAGTGACCGTACCCACCGTGGAGCGGGGGTTTTTGCTGGTGGTTTTTTGGTCAATGGAAATGGCGGGAGAAAGACCGTCAATTTGATCCACATCCGGCTTCTCCATCTGCCCCAAGAACATACGGGCATAGGAGGACAGAGACTCCACGTAGCGGCGCTGGCCCTCGGCATAGATGGTGTCAAAGGCCAGGCTGGACTTGCCCGAGCCGGATAAGCCCGTGAGCACCACCAACTGATCTCTGGGGATGGACAGGTCAATGTTTTTAAGGTTGTTCTCTCGGGCACCCTTTATGGTGATGTGACTGTGCATAAATTATAATACTCCTAGCGTTAGTATACGGGGTTGAAGTGTAAAGTGAAAAAACAATACACAACTTTTAAATTAAGGAATTTTGAACAAGTTTAGAAAGCTCTAGACCGGGTCGGCAGGGGTGCCACGCAGCTCGATGATCTGGTCACGCAGTGCAGCGGCGTACTCAAATTCAAGGCGGCGGCTGGCCTCTCGCATCTCTTTTCCCAGACGCTTAATGGCACTTTGCCGCTCTTTCTCGGTCATATAGGCCTGGCCCTTCTTGCGGTCAGAACCCGTACCATCGCTGGCCCGGGAGATTTCGATCAGGTCACGAATGGACTTGATGATGGTTTGGGGTACAATGCCGTGCGCCTCATTGAAGGCGCTTTGAATGGCACGGCGGCGCTCCGTCTCGGAAATGGCGGCATCCATGGAGCGGGTGCGCTTGTCGGCATACATAATGACAAGGCCATCTGCATTT
Organism: Evtepia sp.; assembly: GCA_041830595.1. GTDB lineage: Bacteria > Bacillota > Clostridia > Oscillospirales > Oscillospiraceae > Evtepia. The sequence goes on along the minus strand of JBHAQX010000033.1, from coordinate 3,555 downwards.
CGGGCGGCACGGCCAATGGTTTGAATGAGGGAGGTCTCACTGCGCAAAAAGCCCTCTTTGTCCGCATCCAAAATCGCCACCAGGGAGACCTCGGGCAGGTCAAGTCCCTCTCGCAGTAGGTTAATGCCCACCAACACATCAAACTGGCCCAGGCGCAGATCTCGCATAATTTCCATGCGCTCAATGGTGTCAATATCGTGGTGCATATAGCGCACACGGATGCCTACATTTTGCAGGTAAGTGGTCAAATCTTCTGCCATGCGTTTGGTGAGAACGGTGACCAGAATACGCTCGTCCCGCTCCACTCGCAGGTTGATCTCGCCCACCAGATCGTCGATTTGCCCTTCCACGGGCCGGATTTCCACTTTGGGATCCAACAGACCGGTGGGGCGAATGACCTGATCCACAATTTGGCCGGAGCGGGTGCGCTCGTATTCGGCGGGTGTTGCAGACACATAGACCACCTGGTTCACACGTTCTGAAAATTCTTGAAAGTTCAGGGGACGATTGTCAAAGGCACAGGGCAGACGAAAACCGTAGTTGACCAGGGTCTCTTTTCGGGCCCGGTCCCCGGCGTACATGGCCCGCACTTGGGGGATGGTCACATGGCTCTCGTCAATGAACATGAGAAAATCATCGGGGAAGTAGTCCAAAAGGGTCATGGGTGGAGAGCCGGGAGGTCTGCCGGAGATAACTCGGCTGTAGTTTTCAATGCCGGAGCAATAGCCCAGCTCCTGTATCATCTCAATGTCGTACATGACCCGCTGCTTCAGCCGCTGGGCCTCCACCAGCTTGCCCTCTGCGTGAAATTGAGCCACCTGCTCCTCCATCTCCTTGTAGATTTCTTGGACGGCGGCGGCCATCTTCTCCGGAGTAGAGACGTAGTGGGAGGCGGGGTAGATGGCCACATGGTCCAAAATCCGCACCGGGGTGCCGGTGACCACGTTGATTTCACTGATGCGATCAATTTCATCGCCGAAGAACTCCACACGAATGGCCAGATCCCGCCCATAGGCGGGGAAAATTTCCACCGTGTCCCCACGGACCCGGAAGCGGTTGCGGTCAAAGGCAATGTCATTTCGCTCATAGCGAATTTCCACTAATTTTTTCAGCAGAGCGTCTCGACTGCGCTGCTGGCCATTGCGCAGGGAAATGACCATGTTTTGGTAGTCAATGGGGTCACCCAAGCCATAGATACAGGAGACCGAGGCGACCACAATCACATCTCTACGCTCAAAGAGAGAGGCGGTAGCCGAGTGACGCAGTCGTTCAATTTCATCGTTAATATTGCTATCTTTCTCAATAAAGGTATCGGTATGGGGGATATAGGCCTCCGGCTGGTAGTAGTCGTAGTAGGAGACAAAATACTCCACCGCATTGTTGGGGAAAAACTCCCGAAACTCCGCGCAGAGCTGGGCGGCCAAGGTCTTGTTGTGGGCAAGTACCAGGGTGGGGCGCTGGACCTGCTCGATTACCTTCGCCATGGTGAAGGTTTTGCCCGAGCCGGTCACGCCCAAAAGGGTTTGCTCATCTAGGCCCATCTCTACCCCGGAGGCGAGGGCTGCAATAGCCTTGGGCTGATCGCCAGCGGGTTGATAGTCGCTGATTACTTCAAATTGCGGCATAGAAAGCCCCTTTCTTTAGCGGAGGTAGCGGCTCTGGCGCAGTGAGACCATGTCGTCATCCACCAGAATTACGTGATCCACAAGACGAATGCTCATTTTGGACAGAAAGTCTTGCAAATAGGCGGTTGTGATTAAGTCGGCATCCGAGGGCGTGGCAATGCCGCTCATATGATTATGGGCTAAGATAACCCCGGTGGCATTTAAGGCCAGAGCAGCTTCGGCGATCTGGCGAGTGCTGATATCCGTGGCGTTGGGGGTGCCTTCTCCCAGTTTGCGCACGCCTAAGAGCTTGCCCTTTCCATCGAGAGCGGCCAGGTAGCTCATTTCATTTTTTGCGCCAAAAAAGTAGGGGCGAAATAAGGCTTCCATGTCCGTGGTATTGGAGATAATCGCCTCTAAACTGGTGCGGCTGGAGATATATTTGGCAGCGATGGCGGGAATCAGCTTGAGAAGAACGGCGGTGTTTTCTCCTACGCCCTCTACAGCCAGCAGCTGCTCTAAGGGGGCATCTAACACCCCGGAAAGGCTGTCAAAGTTCTGTAGTAGCTTGTGAGCCAAGGGGTTTACATCACCCTGGTGGCGGGAGTAAAAAAGAAGCAGTTCCAGCACACGGTGTTCCGGAAAGTGAGACAAGCCAACTTGAAGAAATTCTTGTTTTACCCGTTCTCGGTGGCCTTTGTGTATGCTCATAACAACAGAATCCCCTTCCCGCAAGTCAAGTGTTGTACAGGGAAATGCGCTACTATTATACTATGCTTTCAGCCGGTACACAAGAGAAAAATAGAAAGTTTGTACGATTGAGTGAGAAGAAGAACAACACCACTGTGAGACGATTCTCACAGTGGTGTTGTTCCTAGCATATATAAGGGGGGACTTAGAAATTATCGGCGTGGATCTCAAAATAGGAACGGGGATGATTGCAAACAGGGCAGACCTCAGGTGCCTCCAGGCCGTGTTCCAGGTGGCCACAGTTGCGGCAATACCAGACTTCTACTTCATCCGAACGCTTAAAGACTTTGCCATCCTTCAGGTTTTCGAGAAGCTTTAAGTAACGCTCCTCGTGGGATTTTTCAATCTTACCCACAGCGTCAAAGGTGTCGGCCAGGCTATGAAAGCCCTCTTCTCTAGCGTCGGCCGCCATGTATTTGTACATGTCGGTCCACTCGTCATGTTCGCCCTCAGCAGCGGCAAGGAGGTTATCTTCTGTCTTGCCCAGGCCGCCTAGGGCCTTGAACCAAAGCTTTGCGTGCTCTTTCTCATTGCCTGCGGTCTCCTCGAAGATAGCGGCAATCTGCTCATAGCCTTCTTTTTTTGCAACGGCTGCAAAATAGGTGTACTTATTACGAGCCTTACTCTCGCCGGCAAAAGCGGTCCAGAGATTGGCTTCTGTCTTAGTGCCTTTCAAATCCATGATTAAAAACTCCTTTCAAAATAGCGGACAACGATGCCCGGAAAGGGCAAGTTGCGAAACAGTCAAAACGAAAGCTTACTCTTCGCCCTTCCAGAAACCATGAAGGTTGCAATACTCATAGGCGCTAACCTTACCCTCCAGGGTGGCAGTCATGGTAGGCTGCATGGTGTGGTTGAGCTTTTTAATGACAGCGGTGTCCTCATTGACAACAGCAATGATGGGAATATAGTGCTCCTCGGTCATGGGGTGCAGAACAGAGCCAACCTGAACCTTGATCTCGCTGCCACTTCTCTCAATAACAGGGACATGCTTTTCAACAGCAGCATCTGTGGTGTTTGCCTTAAGCTCTCCCATTTTTTCGCCACAGCAGACAACGGGCACGCCGGAGTCAAAAGCCTTGTAGATAATGTTGCCGCAATGTTCGCATCGGTAAAGTTTGAATTCCATAGTTAGTTCCTCCTTAAAATTATCAGGTGAATACCGAATCTCGGTATGGTCCTTCGGATTTAACTTGCAGTG
>JBHAQX010000032.1:0-14392 GCA_041830595.1 Evtepia sp. | reverse complement strand
CAGGTGGATGTTCTTGTGTTTGGATCCGAGTTTGTGGAGCGTATTGCCTCCATTGCCGACGGACTCATCCGTGGCCGTCTCTTGATTTACGAGGGAGACAATTGTCCTCCCTTTGCAGAGAGCTATCGGGAGCTAACCGCCAACTGCTCTTCTGTGGCTCCAGACATAACCATTACAGAGGAAGACGATGGGGCCATTTACTTTTCCTCGGGCACCACAGGATTCCCCAAGGCCATTTTACATAAGCATCGCAGCCTGACCCAGGCGGCGGAGATGGAGCAAAAGCATCATGGAACGGGCCGTGAAGATAATTTTCTGTGTATTCCACCTCTTTACCACACGGGCGCGAAGATGCACTGGTTTGGTAGCCTAGTTGCCGGCAGTCGCTCCGTTTTGCTCAAGGGTACAGCCCCAGCGCAAATTTTAAAGGCGGCCTCAGAGGAGCAATGCACCATTGTCTGGTTACTAGTGCCCTGGGCCCAGGATATTTTAGACACCTTGGACAGAGGGGAAATTAAGTTAGAGGAGCTGTCCCTTGACCCGTGGAGACTGATGCATATTGGCGCTCAGCCTGTGCCCCCCTCCTTAATCGCCCGTTGGAAGCAATACTTTCCCCATCACCAATATGACACAAACTACGGCCTCTCTGAGTCTACCGGCCCGGGCTGCGTCCATTTGGGCATGGAGAACATCCATAAGCTAGGTGCCATTGGGGTTCCCGGTTATCGCTGGGAATGCAAGATTGTGGCGGAGGACGGCAAAGAGGTAAAGCAAGGAGAGGTAGGGGAACTTTGCGTCAAAGGCCCCGGCCTAATGACTTGCTATTACAGCGACCCTGAGGCCACCCAAGAGGTGCTGCGGGACGGCTGGCTCCACACGGGGGATATGGCCATGCAGGATGAAGACGGCTTTTACTTCCTGGTGGACCGAAAGAAAGATGTTATTATTACCGGCGGCGAAAACATTTACCCCGTACAGATAGAGGCCTTTATCCGGGGCTATGAAAAGGTAAAAGACGTGGCGGTGATCGGCCTGCCGGATTCCCGTCTGGGAGAGATCACCGGGGCTATTATTGAGATCAAAGAGGGCGTGGACTGCACCGAGCAGGAGATTCGTGACTTCTGCATGGAACTGCCCCGCTATAAGCGCCCAGTCACCATTATCTTTGCGGACATTCCCAGAAATGCAACGGGGAAAATTGAAAAACCGGTCTTACGTAAACGCTATGGCGCCGATCAGTTGGTGGCCATACAGAATCGAAGTTAACATCGGCTCAACGTAGAAAGGGAGGCAAAAATGGCTAGAATGACGAAAAAAGAACGCAGTATGGACCTTTACGAGCACATTGCAAGGTTAGAGACCGTGGAAGAGTGTGTGCGGTTTTTCGATGATCTGTGTGCCATTACGGAGCTGCGAGCCATTGAACAGCGCTTTGACGTGGCGAAAATGCTCCACGATGGTATGGTATACACGGCCATTTTAAGCCAGACCGGAGCAAGCTCTGCCACAGTGAGCCGGGTGAACCGTGTCCTCAACTACGGAACCGGTGCTCTGGGCGAGGTGATTGAGCGGGTGGAAGAGGAGAAGGCCAAGAACCAGACCTCTCCGTCAAACTAAAAAGAGCAGAGGCCGGAAGGGCCAAACCCTGCAAACGACATGGACTTTTTTCGTTGTTAGTCCATAAGTATCCGATGGAAGGAAGACAATTCCCATGAGAGAATTAATGCTTGGAAATAAGGCGGTGGCCCGTGGTCTCTATGAGGCGGGCTGCGCCGTGATTTCCAGTTATCCTGGCACGCCCAGTACTGAGATTACGGAAGAGGCGGCCAAATATCAAGAGATTTTTTGCGAATGGGCCCCCAATGAAAAGGTGGCCCTAGAGGTAGCCCATGGGGCAGCCGTAGGAGGAAAGGGCGCGGCCAGCTGTATGAAGCATGTGGGCCTGAATGTGGCAGCCGACCCCTTGTTTACCATTTCCTATCAAGGGGTGGAGGCAGGACTTGTCATCTGCGTGGCCGATGACCCCGGTATGTTCTCATCTCAGAATGAACAGGACTCCCGTCACTATGCCATTGCGGCTAAAATCCCCATGCTGGAACCCTCCGATTCCGCAGAGGCTTTGGAATTTACCAAGCTTGCCTATGAACTGTCCGAGGAGTATCAAACCCCGGTGTTGCTGAAACTCTGCACTCGCATCTCCCACTCCCAGAGCATTGTGGAGGCAGGTGAGCGGGTGGAGGTACCCCAAAAGCCCTATGTGAAGGACCCCCTACGGGTGATGATGACCACAAACTCCCTCAAAGCCCACTACCGGGTGGAGGAGCGGACAAAGAAGCTTGCTCAGTGGGCAGAAACTGCCCCCATCAATCGGATGGAGCTGGGCAGCGATCGATCCGTTGGCATCATCACCGCCTCCACCAGCTACCAGTATGTGCGGGAAGTGTTTGGCGAGTCGGCCAGTGTCTTAAAGCTGGGCATGGCCTGGCCCATGCCGGAGAAGCTGCTGCAAGACTTTGCAAAGCAGGTGGATCGGGTATTGGTGGTGGAGGAACTGGAGCCGATCATTGAGGCCCACTGCGCACAGATTGGCCTAAAGGTAGAGGGGAAGAGCCTCTTCCCCATGGTGAACGAGTTTACCCAGGGCGTGATTGCTCAATGCATGGGGAAACCAGAGAAGGAAACCTACAAACTAGAAGATGAGATTCCAAGTCGCCCTCCTGTTATGTGCGCCGGCTGCCCTCATCGAGGTGTGTTTTATACTCTGGCAAAGAATAAGTGCATGGTCTACGGAGACATTGGCTGCTATACCCTTGGGGTAATGCCCCCGCTCAATGCCCTGGATCTCAATGTGTGCATGGGGGCCTCCTGCTCTGGGCTCCACGGCTTTAATCTTGCCATGGGCGAGGAGGGGGAGCGGCATAGCGTTGGTGTCATTGGTGACTCCACCTTTGCCCACTCGGGCATCACTGGGGTGATGGACATTGCCTATAATGGCACAAATTCCACTGTATTTCTCTTGGACAACTCCACCACAGGCATGACAGGGCAGCAGCAGAATCCCACTACAGGGAAGGGCCTGCGTGGCAATCCTGCACCCAAGGTTGACCTAGAGGCCCTGTGCAGAGCCGTAGGCATTGAGCGGGTGAAGGTTATTGACCCCAATAACCTAGAGCTGGTGGAGCAAACCCTGAAGGAAGAACTCAATGCCCCCGCCCCCTCTGTGATTATCACAAGAAGTCCCTGCGTAATGCTGAAAGAGGTCAAGGCAAAGCCGCCTCTTAACGTGGACATAGAGGCCTGCACAGGCTGCAAGGCCTGTATGAAAATCGGCTGTCCGGCCATTTCCGTACGGGAGAAAAAGGCTGTGATTGACCACACGTTGTGCGTAGGCTGCGATCTCTGCGTTCAGATGTGCAAGTTTGATGCCCTGCATCAGGAAGGGAAGTGAGTCCATGGGCGTAACAAACGTAATGATTGTAGGCGTTGGCGGGCAAGGCTCCCTTCTGGCCTCTAAGATTTTTGGGCACCTGCTGGTGAGCCTTGGCTATGACGTCAAGGTATCGGAGGTGCACGGCATGAGCCAGCGTGGCGGCAGTGTGGTGACCTATGTGCGCTTTGGAGAAAAGGTATACTCTCCCATTGTGGATAAGGGGGAGGCCGATATCATTGTATCCTTTGAGCAGCTGGAAGCGGCCCGGTGGATTTCTTGCTTGCGGCCGGGGGGCAAGGTGGTAACCAACACCCAGATCACCGAGCCGATGCCGGTGATTACAGGCCTTGCCAAGTACCCGGAGAATTTGGTGGAGAAGATGCAGGCCCTAGGCATTTCGGTGGATGCCATGGACTGCCTGGCGCTGGCGGAGCAGGCAGGCTCTGCAAAAGCGGTCAACCTGGTGCTCATGGGTAGACTCTCCCGCTATTTTCCGGAGATACCCGAGTCTGCCTGGCAGGCATCGATTCAGGCTTGCGTAAAACCAAACTTTTTGGAACTGAATCAAAAGGCCTTTGCCCTAGGCAGAGGAGAATGAAAAACCCCCTGCGTTCTGAAAGGAACGCAGGGGGTTCGTTTGTGTTTATTCATCAGCAGGATCGTCTGTTTGCTTTTGCCCTTTGCGCCGCTTTACGCACTCGGTTAAAAGAAATTCGATCTGTCCATTCAGAGAGCGAAAATCATCCTGGGCCCAGGCGGAAAGCTCATTGTAAAGCTTATCAGAAATGCGCAGGGGCACCTGCTTTTTTTTTTCTTCTGGTTTTGCCATGGCGAATTAATACAGGCTGCCGCTGTTTACAATAGGCTGGGCGTCCTTGTTGCCACACAGGACCACAAGCAGATTGCTCACCATAGCGGCCTTGCGCTCTTCGTCCAAGTTTACAATGTCGTTTTCGTTCAGTTTTGCTAGGGCGGTTTCTACCATGCCAACAGCGCCTTCCACGATCATCTGGCGAGCGTCAATAATGGCACTAGCCTGCTGGCGCTGGAGCATTGCAGCCGCAATTTCGGGTGCATAGGCCAAGTGGGTAATGCGAGCCTCCACGATTTCAAGCCCTGCAATCTCAACCTTAGCCTGGATTTCATCGCGAAGATTGGCGGCAATCTCCACGCTGCTGCCCCGAAGGGACTTTTCATCCATGCTGCCATCCCCGTCATCATAAATGTCATAGGGATACAGGCGTACAATGTTGCGCAGAGCAGAATCGCACTGAATGGAGAGAAATTCCGAGTAGTTGTCCACATTAAAGGCGGCTCTGGCGGTGTTGGTTACACGCCAAATCACCACAATACCAATGATAATGGGATTGCCCAGCTTATCGTTAATCTTTTGCTTGTCATTACTCAGTGTCATGGTCTTGAGACTCATCCGCTTATTTACTGCTTTGGTAGTTGAGGTGCTATTGACCTTCACTCCCATCACGCTGACTTCTTCGGTAGTACCTGCTTCCCCGGTGCTGCCCTTGGACACAGCAGGATTGATAGCGGTGACGAAAGGATTCACAAAGTAAAAGCCAGGCCCCCGAAGTGTTCCATAGTAGTTGCCGAAAAGTGTGAGAACATAGGCCTCGTTAGGGCGTAGGACTTTAAGCCCTGCAAAGGGAATCCAGCCCAGGCAGAGGTAGGCGATGGAGATGCCCATAAAGAGAAAATTCTCCTGTATAGCGGCGTAGAGGGTAAAAGCGCAAGCGGCAAGGTAGAGCAGAATACTCAGCAGAAAGATTGCCATGCCATTTCCGCCCTTAATTAACTTTTCTTCCATAATCGTACTGCGGTTATCTTGATTCATGTGGAAGACCTCCTTGATATCAAAATGATATCATAATAATACCTTGCCAAACAGTGCTTGTCAAGAGCAAAAAAGGCAGCCGAACAAATTCTGTTCGGCTGCCTTGGCTCATAGTATAGAAAACGAGCTTACTCCCCTAATGCCGTGCGCTGGGGTACGGTGGTGGTGACATTGTAGCAGGCAAAGGCATTGTCCACCAGCTCCTTGTCCGGCTTTTTGGTAAAGAGAGAGACGAGGGGGACCAAAACAAGATTTAAGAGCATGGCACAGACGCCTGCGTTAATGGGGGACTGGAGCAGGGGAGGCAGGCTGCTGCGTAGCAGTAGATTCACCAGCATAATGCCGGTGCCTGTGGCAAAACTGACCCAGCAAGCCGCCTTGGTCGCCTTTTTCATGTACAGGCCATAGAGGAAGGGGGCCAGGAAGGAACCGGCCAAGGCACCCCAGGAGATGCCCATAAGCTGGGCAATGAAGGTAACGTGGCTGTTTTGCTGCACGATGGCGAGTACAGCAGAAATAGCGATGAACACAACCACAAATATGCGAATGAGCATAAGCTGCCCCTTATCCTCCATATTCTTGGTGATGGTCTGCTTAAAGAAGTCCACCACAATGGTGCTGGAGGAGGTAAGAACCAGAGCGGCCAAGGTAGACATGGAGGCCGACAGCACCAGGATAACGGCAAGTGCAATCAAGAAGGGAGAAAGGTTGGAGAGCATAGTGGGAATGATGGAGTCAAAGCCGTTGGCAGCCACATCAATCTGATCGGAGAAGAGACGGGAGAAGCCACCGAGGAAGTAGCAGCCGCCGGCAATCACCACAGCAAAGACAGTGGAGATGACCATGCCTTTTTTGATGGAGTTCTCACTCTCGATGGCATAGAATTTTTGTACCATCTGGGGCAGGCCCCAAGTACCCAGAGAGGTAAGCAGCACAACAAAGAGAAGGCTAAGGGGCTCAGGTCCAAAGAAGGAGGCAAAAACGCCGGGGGTAGAAACGGCAGGGTCTGTCGCCCGGGCCAGCCCATCCAGAGCTGCCATGAAGCCGCCTTTTGTGTTCAGCACAGCGGCAATAATGGCGATGATACTACCTAACATAATAATGCCCTGGATAAAGTCGTTGATCGCCGTAGCCATATAGCCACCAAGAATAACATACACGGCGGTGAGCACCGACATCAGTATGATGCAGAAGGTGTAGTCAATATTAAACGCCATGCCAAACAGGCGGGATAGACCGTTGAACAGAGAGGCCGTGTAGGGGATCAAGAAGACAAAGATAATCATAGAGGCACCAATTTTGAGAGAGCTGCCCCCAAAACGCGAGGCAAAAAATTGGGGCATGGTGGAGGAGTTTAGATGCTGGGTAATAATTCGGGTGCGTCGGCCTAGAATCGCCCAGGCCAGCAGGGAGCCGATGAAGGCATTTCCGATGCCGATCCAGGTGGCGGCAACCCCGTACTTCCATCCAAACTGTCCTGCATAGCCGACGAAAATAACGGCGGAGAAGTAGGACGTACCAAAGGCAAAGGCGGAAAACCAGGGACCGACGGAGCGGCCGCCCAGAATGAATCCGTTTACATTGGTGGCGTGTCGTCTGCAATAGAAGCCCACAAGGATCAGGACAGCAAAGTAGACGATGAGCATAATGAGCTTCATGGGAATAACCTCTTTTCTTTCTATCTTTAATGCTTTCCAACTTTAACACAGAAAAGCGATAGAGTCAAGAGTATTGCATTGGAAACTTGGAATTTAGAAAAAAAGACAAGGTCCACACCCCAAAAGGGAGGGACCTTGTGTAAAAGAGAGAAAGCAGGGGAAGGTTAGCTCTTTGTTGCCCAAATGCCGGTGGCCAAAGCTTTCAAGTAGGCATTGATAAAGCCGTCCAAATCTCCGTCCATCACACCGGATACATTGCTGGTCTCATGGGCGGTACGGGTATCTTTGACTAGGGTATAGGGCATAAAGACGTAGGAGCGGATTTGGCTGCCCCATTCAATTTTTAGCTGTATACCCTTAATGTCGGAGATTTTATCCAAATGCTCCTGGGTTTTGATCTGAATCAGCTTGGAGCGCAGCATTTTCATACAGTTATCCCGGTTTTGGAACTGACTGCGCTCCGTTTGGGAAGAGACGGTAACCCCGGTTGGCTTGTGGATGAGCCGTACGGCAGAGGAGGTCTTGTTCACGTGCTGACCACCGGCTCCGGAAGCACGGTACACCTGCATCTCAATATCCTCGGGGCGGATGTCCACTTCCACATCGTCAGGGATCTCGGGCATGACCTCCACGGCGGAAAAGGAGGTGTGACGGCGGGCCTGGGAGTCAAAGGGGGAGACACGCACTAAGCGGTGAACCCCATGCTCGCCCTTGAGGTAGCCATAGACATTCTCGCCCTCAATGATAATGGTGGCGCTTTTTAGGCCGGCCTCGTCCCCGTCAAGATAGTCGATGATCTTATAGGAGAAATTGTGGCGCTCGGCCCAGCGGGTGTACATACGATAGAGCATTTGAGCCCAGTCCTGAGCCTCGGTGCCGCCGGCCCCGGCGTGGAAGGTGAGGATGGCGTTGCTGCGGTCATATTCACCTGTAAGCAGGGTCTCCAGCTTGGCCTTTTCAATGCCTTGAGAAAGGTCGGCAAACTCGGCTTCCAGCTCTGGCAGCATGCTCTCGTCCTCTTCCTCGTTGCCCATGTCGCACATAACCATCATGTCATCCCACTGACGGCGGCGCTTTTCTTGAGATTCCAGTTTGGTACGAAGCTGCTTCATGCGCTGGAGGACCTTTTGGGATTTTTCCAGGTTGTCCCAAAAGCCGTCGGCAGAACTCTCTGCCTCCAGCATGTCCAGTTCACGAGCGGCATTTTCCAGGTCCAGGGCCAGCTCCAGTTCGTCTAACGTGGGAAGAAGATTATTTAGCTTTACCTTGTATTCATCAAATTGAAGCATGACTGACACTCACATTCTATAAAATCAAATTTGCAGTATTTCATTATATCCGATTCTATGAAACATGTAAAGAGAAGAAAACCGGGAAACAGGCTTGACAGGTGGCATAGAGTGTGGTAAGGTATTAAAGCACTGGAAAAAAGCACGCTGGAAATGCCGGAGTGGCGGAATTGGCAGACGCCCAGGACTTAAAATCCTGTGGGAGAAATCCCGTGCCGGTTCGACCCCGGTCTCCGGCACCACTATATCGCGGAGTAGAGCAGTTGGTAGCTCGTCGGGCTCATAACCCGGAGGTCGCAGGTTCAAGTCCTGTCTCCGCAACCAAAAAACTCTGAAACCTCAATGGTTTCAGAGTTTTTCTTTGTCAAAAAACCAGACTCGTCCGGCGTTTTGGTGTTTATTTTGTGTTTAGCTGCATGAAAAAACATGCAGCTAGAAAGAATTTCAGATGCCTAAATGGCAGGGCATACTGCATTCCGTTTATAGATTTTCCTCATTCGTTCAGTCGTTGATCCACTTTCCACAACGAGGGCAGTAGTCTAACGTCACAAATGTACGCAATGGTAGGCGTTGCCTACAGAGAGGACAGCGGTAGAACATTATTTTGACCGCAAGGCCTGCACAACACAGTACAATGGAAAGAAAAACAATGAGCCCGAAAAAGAAGGATGCTTCTTCGAGCAAAAACAGTGAGAATGCGCAAGCAATCGCTAAGATACACAGTATTTCACTGAGCGTTCCAGCTTGCTTATGGTTAAGCTTTGCACGATGTTTCATGATAGGTGGACTCCTTCAACAATTACGCCTCTTTACTTTTCCACTGCTGCTTACTTGGATTCAAAATATCTTCTAAAGTTTCAGCGGCGATTTCGTCTGTCGATCGTATGGCATGGGCATATATTTTTGTGGTTGTGGCGGTGTTGGCATGTCCAAGACGTTTTGATACTGTGGTTAGGTTAATACCGTTTGCGATCAGAAGAGAGGCGTTCGTGTGGCGCAGGCTATGAATCGTCACATCAGGCAAATTGTTCTTTTTAATGAATTTGCGGAACCATCCTGAAATGGTGTCTGGATGGAGCGGTAGTCCGTTGTCTCTCGTGAACACTTTGACACTCTCCTGCCAGTAATCGCCGGAAGAGAAGCGTATACGACTTTGCTCGAAGCGATGCTCTGATAGAGGCTTAAATACTTCTGAGGACAATTTAACCGTTCTCTCAGAGCTAGTGTTCTTAGTGGTATCTTCATAAATACCTTTTCCGGGCAAATAAAGCAGATTCCTTCTGATGTGAATGATTTGCTTGTCCATATCTATATCATCCCAATCGAGGCAACACAGTTCGGCTCTGCACATTCCGGAATAAATAAAGAGAACAATGATAGCTTGGTGCTGAATGGACTCTCGACTTAAGCAAGACAGCAGTTCTTGTACCTGCACTTCATCCAGATAGCGGGCTTCTTTTTGCCCTACTTTAGGCGGCTTTACACGGTCGCAAGGGTTGGACAGGATGACTTGCCAATGGACTGCGGAAGAGAGAATGGAGGAAATCAGTCGATGGTGATGCAAGATTGTTTTAGAGGAGAGGGTTTCTTTTCCTTCGGTTGCTGTAAAAATAGTGTTTATATCGCAGTTCAAAGCGGCGGCAATTTAGTTCGCCGTTTTTTCATTGGCATTCTTCCCACTGCAAGCGACATGGAGTGTTGCATTGGAAATATCACAAGCTGTTAGGAAATCCTTGATTAACATCTTGCGTTTGATGAGTGCGTTGATATCAATGGCCGCTTGAAAGCTTCGGTCATTTCGTATTTTGTCCTCTGCCAAATTATCATAAAATTGCAAAAGATGATGTGGCTGCAATCTATCCAGGCGGATATGCCCAAGGGCTGGTACAATTCTTCCGATGAGTTCTTTATATCGGGCTAGTGTCTTTGCTTTGAGCTGTTTCTCTGCGTAATCTGATAGCCATTGATCTATAAAATCAGAAAATTTTATGGAACCATCAAGATACTGTCCTGATTTGCACCTTTCTTCAAAAAGCACCGCCTGACGCTCTAATTCCTTCTCAATTTGCTTCTTGGTCATATTTTTTTCAGGTGTCCAAGCGATGTGCTTTCGAAGCTGCTTTCCATTCCATATCATACCCACAAGAAACCGTGATTTTGTAACTTTCCCCACGTTTCGTAATCGTTGCCATAGCGCCCCTACCTTTCTTTCACATCTTTCATCCACTGAATGAAGTCGCCCTCTTCCCTAGTGCCAGCTTTAATGTCTGTTTTCCAGGCTCTGGCCTCTGCAATAAAAGATTCCAATTCTTCTTTCAGCTTCGAATTATCACAGCGCTTTACCCGGTTTGCTTTTAAATTATAAATTTGCTTATATAGTTTTGTGGCCAAATCCATCTGAGTTTTTTTAAGATATGCCACATATTTTCCATACTCTTTGCACGATTTTGTCAGATCTTGCGGGGCAGGTTCGTCACAATAAATAGTATCTGAACGAGTGAGAGGAACAAAAAAAGAGTTGCAGTTGGGGCACTTTTTTATGATATGACCTTCGCTGAAAATTTCAAACAACGAGGCAAGTGCAATTTGAGCCAAGTTTTGAATATTGTGACTGCAGAAAGCAGGACGTTTTTCTTCTTCCAGTAGATTCTTCATCTCTTGCGCAGTTAGAAGTTTTCGATTCGGCTCTTTGGCACTTCTGGCATGAATCAGCCTCTCCCCGGCAGAGAGTGGAATCATAGCCTCAGACGTTATGACAGCCAGATTATCGATCGTGCAATACTTGCTCTCTTCGCAGCAAAGCTCTAAAAAAGAGTTTATATTTTCCATCAAAATCCAAGGAAGATATCCCTGCATTAGGTATATTGCCCATAGAAAATCCACCAAAAACAGGTCTAAAAGCAGCGCATCTTCCTCCGTCTGAAAACAGCGCTGCCTTAAGTCAGTAATGATACTTTCCATTTGCTCTACGCCGATATCAGAAGAGGGCGGCGTGCGGTTCATTGCAGAAACCAGCTTCATTAGCTTTGAGAGCATATGACCTAAAGGGTATTCCTTTTGCATAGTATGAACGTTCTCGTCCTTTAGAGGAAGGTTCTCTGAGATGATCTCGGTTCGCCTGAACTGTTCAAGATTTGAACCGCTTTGGTGTGTATAGTTGAAAAGAAGTTTCATTAGCGGCTTTTGCTGCTGCATAGTCCCACTCCCAAATGTTGCTTTCTGCTACGTTTACGCATCTAGACTCAACTTACAATGCTTTATCAACCGCTTCCATTGACGAAAAGTCGTGGGAGCGGTATTATATTATTACAAAGTTGTTGCCTGGTTATTATATTTTACAGCAGACAACTCGCTGTGTCAAGAAGAAAAAAGCTTAGAACTAAAGGGGGTTCGCATATGCGGAAAAACCAACAAGAAACAGTGTTGCCAAGAATGAGAGTGGCGAGAGAATGCTATACCATGTTACGGGAGGCTAACCTCGAAACCAGAGTCTCAGAACGATATATACGAATGCTTGCTAAAAGAGGAAAGATTCCTACATTAAGGGTGGGCAACCGTATGCTTATCAACTATGATAGTTTGCTCTCCTACCTCGAAAACCCACCAGCAGAGCGGCCGCAGATTGGTGTGATTCGGCCAGTGGCAGAGCGTTGAGGACAAGCAGACTGAAGCCGCCCATCCGGCGGTGGCCGAGGGCACAGCCGCCAGGATGGGAAAGGCTCTTCATGGGCGGGCTTGCCCGCCCATGACCTAACCCCCAGATACTAACAGGGGGAACAGGGGGGTAAGAAAAAAGATAAACTATATATAAGAAGAATAAAAAGTCTTTGTATATCAATGACATTTGCAGAAAGAAAACAAAAAAACAGCTGCGAACTCATATCGAAATGGTTCGCAGCATCAATAACTGGAGGAAATGAATGGACGAAAAAAGATTATGGCATGAAACATTAAGAGAGCGGCGAGAAGAATGCGGCGTGTCGCAAGGAAGATTGGCTTTGGCCGCGGGGATTAGTCGGGAGTATTTGAATAAAATTGAAAACGGTAAAAAAGAACCTTCTGAACCTCTAAGAAAGATAATCGACAAAGCGTTGGCACTTCATAACGCAGATAGCGCGATTGAGATTTTAATTGACTATGTAAAGGTTAGATTTCCAACACAGGACACGGAATCCATCATGGAGAAAAATCTAGGGATGCTGCCTCGCCTCTTTTTACGTGACGGTGCTGGCCCTCTTGGCTACAACATTTTATATCGTCACGGTGATATCCTTGTGATGACCTCTGACGATCCCCTCAAAGGCACCATCGTAGAACTAAAGGGCAAGGGATGCCGACAGGCGGAGTCTATACTTGGTGCCCAAGGCAGAAGCTGGTATGACTTTCTGGCTGACTGCTTGTGGGAGGAGGGTATGTTCAAACGCTTAGATATTGCGATTGATGATAAGATCGGTTTTTTGAGTGTGCCGAAGCTTACCCACAAGTGCAAGCAGGGCGAATGCGCTACACTTTTAACAGCTATCGCGAGTACGCATCCGGCAGGGGCTTGCGGCGGGAGAACGAAGAAGAATTGCAGAAAGGCCACACGTTATATCTCGGCTCACCCAAAAGCGAACTGCACTTTTGCATTTATGAGAAGGCATTCGAGCAATACATCAAGTTTGGTATACCACTTGAAGATGCTCCTGTGCAAAACCGTTTTGAAATTCGCCTGAAAAATGATCGAGCCCTGAACGCTGTCAAAGATTTGACAAAGAACTATGATATTTATGATACAGCGTTCAGTATCATAAACCGCTATGTCTGCTTCCTGGACCGGGAAGAGGGCAAGGAAGCGTCAGAGTGGTCTGTCGATCCGAACTGGCTCTGGTTTGTGGGGGAAGATCGGGGGAAGCTGAAACTTACCACGAAGCCGGAGCCTTACACGTGGGAAAAGAGCCTTAACTGGCTCAATAACCAATGCTCTCATATCTTAGCGACCGCCATAGAGATTGACGAGAAGCAAGGGACAAGCTATATCAGTGATATGATCGAGAGGGCAAGAGACACCCTGCCTGATAAGCATAAGAAAATTGTGGAACAAGTGACAACTTCGATGGAAGAAGTCTGTTTACAGCAAAGCAGGGAGTCCACCAGCATATTAGAGATAGCCAATGCTTATTGAGAGCTATTCTTCCGCAACATATTCCGCCACATCAGAAAGCTTACAGTCCAGCAATCTGCATAAATCATCCAGCGTATTTGTTGAAACAGACATATTTTTCTTCAAGCGTTGGACTGTACTTCCGCTCACTTTATATTTTTCACGTAGCGTATAGGTTGTAAAGCCTTTCCTTTTCATGGTTTCCCATAGTGGAGTATAAATAATCATTAAAATCTCCTCCCATATACTTGCATAGTTCCATTATGTTCGTTATAATGGGCATACGCTATGTTCTAATATGGGGCATATTCTGAATGATATGAAGACAGGAGAGGAGAATGACAGATGATTGACTACAAAACTATGTATCACACGCTGTTCAATGCGATGAGTGATTCAATTGAATGCTTGAAGCAAGCACAGCTGCAAGCGGAAGAATTATATATCCGTTCCGAAGAGCCAGTTGTACTGGAAATAGTTCAGGACAGTGAACAGGAAGACCCTGATTCAGCCATCCTTCATTCACCTTGACGGCAGCAAGTTGCAAACGGGAGATGAACAAAATTTGGTCATCTCCCGTTGTTATTACGAAAAGCCTTTACTTTCTTGCAAATTAATGGCGAAGCCAATAAAATGGAAACAGGTGAGGTGATAGGCATGAACGAATTCCTACTCTATTGTTTGAGCATAATAGAAAACGAAGTGGAACAGTCGAAATTTGAGGCGCTTTATTATGAATATCGTCATGCCATGTTTTACACCGCGAACGGTATTCTGCGCGACCACGGCTTGGCGGAGGACGCTGTTCAAGAGGCTTTTCTACGCATTATGAAGCATTTAGAAAAAATAGATGAGAATGATTGTCACAAAACGAAGGCGTTCATGGTTATTATAGCGAAGAACATTGCAATCAACATGTATAACAAAAGAAAAAGGGATAATGAAGTTTTTTTCTTTGAGGAAACAGTTGAAGGTGATAGTTCCTACGAGTCGTCCAAAGAAGATAGGGATGTGCAACAAATT
>JBHAQX010000031.1:0-3028 GCA_041830595.1 Evtepia sp. | reverse complement strand
GGGATGGAAGGCCACTCGGCGATGTTGGGGCCGAACTTAAGGGGGGCATCCGCCTGGGGTTTTCCAAATCCGTTGTAGACCCGATTGTCGTAAATGGCTTTGTCAAAATGCCGTTTGCCCTGCACAGGCATCTTGTAGCTCACCTGGGTGGCGGGGGTGAGCAGACCCTGGTTGCGTGCGGTGGCAGCGATGGAGCGGGCATCCATGAGGATGACCCCGGCCAGCTGTCCGTCGCTGGGCTTTGAGCCCTCCCGGTTGGGGAAGTTTCGGGTGGTGTGGCGGATGGACAGGCCATTGTTGGCGGGTACGTCGCCGGCGCCAAAGCAGGGGCCGCAGAAGCAGGGCTTGAACAAAGCACCGGCACGCATCAGCTCCATCTGCACACCGCTCTCCATCAGCTCCATGTTCACGGGGACGCTGGGGGGATAGATGGACAGAGAGAAGTAGCCGCTGCCCACGGAATGACCGTCTAAAATAGCAGCAGCCTCGGCAATGTTATCGTACATGCCGCCGGCGCAGCCGGCAATGATGCCTTGGTCTAAGATCAGCTTGCCATCGACCAACTTGTCGGTGAGAGACATTTGGACTTGATTGCCAAACTGCTCTGCCGCCTCTTTTTCAATGCGGCGCAGAATGTCCCCGGGGTTTTTCATCAGCTCGGCCACGGTGTAGGCCTCCGAGGGGTGGAAGGGCAGGGCGGCCATGGGCTCTACCTTATCTAGATCAATGGTAATCATGCTGTCGTAGTAGGCGCCGTCGCCGGGGTGCAGTTCCTTATATTCCTCAGGGCGGCCGTGAATGGCAAAGTATTCCTCCACAGCGGCGTCCGTCTCCCAAATGGAGGAGAGGCAGGCGGTTTCCGTAGTCATAACGTCAATGCCAATGCGGTAGTCCATGGGCAGATTTTTGATGCCGGGGCCCACAAACTCCAGGATCTTATTCTTCACAAAGCTGTTTTTGTACACGGCACCGCATAGGGCGATGGCCACGTCGTGAGGGCCCACACCCTGGGCCGGTTCTCCCTGGAGGTAGACCAGGACAACCTCGGGATTTGCAACGTCATAGCTGTTGGACAACAGCTGCTTCACGATTTCGGGGCCGCCCTCGCCGATGCCCATGGTGCCCAGAGCGCCGTAGCGGGTGTGGCTGTCAGAGCCGAGAATCATTCTGCCGCAGCCGGCCATCATTTCTCGGGCATACTGGTGGATGACCGCCTCATTGGGGGGGACAAAAACTCCGCCATACTTGATGGCGGCAGAGAGACCAAAGACGTGGTCGTCCTCGTTGATGGTGCCACCAACGGCACAAAGGCTGTTGTGGCAGTTGGTCATCACATAGGGGACGGGGAACTTCGTCAGGCCGCTGGCCTTGGCTGTCTGGATAATACCCACATAGGTAATGTCGTGGGAGATGAGGCTATCAAATTGGATGTTAAACTGATCTGGATTCTGACGTTTGCGGTGGGCGTCCAAAATGGAATAGGCCATGGTTTTCTTCTTGGCGGACTGGGGGGCAAGGGCACCCGGCTGGGTCTGAACCTTACCGCCAATCCAGTATACGCCCTCTGTATGTAAACGTATCATCGTATCACTCCTTTATGAACTCCGGGCAAAGTGGACAAGCCCGGTGAATTAACACAAGACAGTATAACACAAAACAGCGGATTCGCCAACTGAAATGAAAGAGAAAAATGAAAGCTTGCATCCTTGGAAGAGAAACGTGAAATTTTTCCAGATTGCCTATGAAAAAAGCAAGAGAATATTTTATCCTTGCAAGTTTTGTGAATAGAAGCTATAATTAACCCACAGTTAAGGCATAATATTGTTTCCTATTTTATTTGGGAATCGCAGGCATTGCGGAGAACAAGTGTTGCCAAAGTAAAGATTGAAACGTACGCAAGGCGCAGGCGGAAACGGTATGAGAGTACCGAAAGCTTGTGCTTTGCGTCTACTATGCCCAGACCGGGATGGGAAAACCCGGTGGATAGGAGGAGCTACATGGAGAGAAGCGAGAGAAGTATGCAAAACTATGCGGAAGCCCTGGGCCGTCAGGTGCGCCAGGAGTACCACATTGACAATGAATATTATGCAGATCACAACATCAAACGTGGACTTAGAAACTTAGACGGTACCGGTGTTTTGGTGGGTGTGACAAAGGTAGGTAGCGTTCAGGGCTACCTGGTGGATGACGGCCTGAAAAGCCCCACCCATGGTCAGCTTTATTATCGAGGCATTGCCCTGACCGACATTGTGGAGGCTCATCAAGAAAACAGAACCTTTGGGTTTGAAGAGGTGGCCTATCTGCTCCTGTTTGGCTATTTGCCTACCAAGGGTGAACTGGAGTACTTCAACAAAATGTTGGCAAAGGCCCGGCAACTACCCAATGGATTTACAGAGGACATGATTTTGCGCTCCCCCAGCCGGAACATTATGAATAAGCTGGCCCGCAGTACCCTGGCCCTTTATTCCTATGATGATTATCCCGATGACCTGTCTATTTCTAATATGCTGCGCCAATCGGTGGAGCTGATTGGTTCCTTTCCCAGCATCGTTGCCAATGCCTATGCGGTGAAGCGGCGCTACATTGATGGAAAATCCTTGTATCTCCACACCCCCCAAGACGACCTCTCTGCAGCAGAAAACTTTCTCATGATGATTCGTGAGGACAGAAAGTTTACCGATGAGGAGGCGCACCTGCTGGATATGATGCTTATGGTTCATGCAGAGCATGGTGGTGGTAACAACTCTACCTTTGTCTGTCGTGCTCTGTCCTCCAGCGGAACGGATAGCTACAGCGCCATCGCCGGAGCCGTGGGGTCCTTAAAGGGTCCCCTTCATGGTGGTGCCAATGCCAAGGTGATGGAGATGTTCCGCTATATCAAAAGTGAGCTAAAAAACCCCAAAGACGATGGGGAGATGCGGGACATTTTGGTGAAGATCCTGAACAAAGAGGGCGGCGACAAGTCCGGTAAAATCTATGGCCTTGGCCATGCGGTGTATACCTGGTCGGATCCCCGCTGCATACTGCT
>JBHAQX010000030.1:0-2666 GCA_041830595.1 Evtepia sp. | reverse complement strand
GTACTCCTGTTCCGCTGCTGAACCTGGTCTATCACGATTGCTTCATGATACCATGGATGCTTGGAAAAGGCGCTTGGGGTACACCGGAGGGCGATTTGGGCTTCCTGCACGCGCTGCTGAACGCCGGTATGGGCTATGTGGATGATGCTGCAGAAGGCGAGGCATTACAGGATAACTTTGCAAAGCTGAATGTGCTCAGTAAGCTGCAAAAACGCCTGGCACATGTGGAAATGACCGCGCATCGCTTTGTCAGCGCAGACAAGCGCATACAGGAGACAGAATTTGCAGACGGTACGCTGGTGCGTGTGGATTTCGACAAGGAAACCTATGAAATCAGCCCAGGACTGGAATAAATCGCGGATAAAAAAATCGGCTCTATACTATCAGTTGGGGGTACCCCCAACTGATAGTATTTTTATACAAAAAAAATTGCATTTATTTCACTTTTGTTCCAAAATTGAGATGACTAATAACAATGATTGGAGTGAAATAAATGCAACATAATAATATCACAACTTTACTGAATTTGGTAGATGTTACCGTAACGAATGTGGAGATCATAAATAGTATTTACTATATTTCCATCGTCTCTTCAAGCAGACCTTGCTGCTGTCCTGTCTGTGCTTCCAACAGAATAGAAGCACACGACAGCCGTGTCCAACAAATTCGGGATTTACCCGCCTTTAAACATCCAACCGTTCTTCTGTTCCGTAAACACAGATATCGCTGTAAGCAATGCAAGAAACGCTTCTCTCAACCACTTACCCTGGTTTCTCCCAAATGTCAAATCACTAACCGTTGTAAGCTTAGTATTCTACAATCTCTCAGCAAATCTATCACCTTAACTCAAATTGCCAAAGACCATTTTGTATCCCCTTCTACTGTCCTTCGTATTCTTAAGCCCCTTCAGGTCAAGCCTGCACCCTTGCCTTCTGTTCTTTGTATTGATGAATTTAAGGGTAATGCCGATAATATCAAGTATCAAACGGTTCTTGGCGATGGTTCTTCCAGGAAATTAGTGGATGTTTTATCCAGCAGATTCTATCAGGATTTATTCCGTTACTTTTCTGCTCTCTCCCTCCGGGAACGACAGAACGTTCAGTACTATGTCAGTGATATGAACAAGGAATTCAAAAAAGTCAAACAAACTTGTTTTCCCAACGCTATTCATATTATTGATAAATATCACTTTATCCGACAGGTTCGATGGGCTTTAGAAAATGTCAGAAAGAAAGTGCAATCCACATTGAAGCCCTCTGTGAGAAAATACTTTAAACGGAGCAAATCACTTTTACATAAACCCATTTTCCAGCTTACGGAGGAACAGATCCTTGCATTAAACACCATGTTGAATCTCAGTGAAGACCTCAGAAAGGCTTATCAGACTGCCTATATGTTTTATTCCACTGTACTGTGTGCAAAAAACTCTCAAGACGCAAAACTACGCTTAAAGGATTGGATTGCTTTGGCAAAGGACAGCGGTCAAGCAGAATGGAATGACTGTATAAAAGCATATGAAAACTGGTTTGAAGAAATCTGTAATGCGTTTTCCCATCATTATACCAATGGTTTTATAGAAGGAATAAACAATAAAATTAAGGTTCTGAAGAGGTTATCTTACAGAATATCCTCATTCAGAACCCTTAGAAACAGAATTCTATTACTTGCTTAGTGATGATATATCTCATCCATTTTGGAATACTTATTCATGCAATTTTTCCCTACCCCCAACTGTTGACAGAGAACCTAAATTATACCGCAAAAATAAAATTAAAACACCGGCTATCTGTAACCGGTGTTTTAATCATTTTTATCACATAATATCCTAATCAATTTCTTACGTATCCGCTGGATTGCATTGTCTACTGCTTTTTCGGTTTTGTTTATGTGCTTGGCTATCTCACTATAGCTTCTGCCGGCGATATATTCCAAAAAAACCTGTTTTTCGAGTTTGCTCAGCTGGTGATCTACGCTATGCTGCAGCCAACGAAACTGTTCATTGCTAATCATCATCTGTTCCGGATTTTGTGCATCGCTGAGAATATCTTTCAGGGTGCACTCATTATCTGCATCGGAAAGCGGCATATCCAAACTGACATAGCTGTTGAGCGGTCCGTGTTTTTTGCGGTTGGCCATCTGAATGGCGCTGATAATTTGGTGTTTTATGCAAAGTTCTGCAAAGGTAGAAAACTTGGCTGCTTTTTCCGCAGAATAGTGTTTGATGGCCTTGAGTAAGCCAATCGTAGCTTCTTGCATCAAATCTTCCGCATCGGCGCCGACTAAAAAAAAGCCGCGTGCAATACGTTTGATCAAAGGCTTATATTTGGCAAGCAGATACTCCATTGCCATATCATCGCCATTTTGAGAAATCTGGGCAACGTTTTCGTCTGTCAAGCTCTGTAGCCTTCGGATATAGGTATCATGCTCCGCCTGATTCTGTTCCATATGGGAATATTGATTATACATTATTTCCTTTTATGCTTGATAAATTGATCCAGTTGATCATAGAGCTCTCTTGGCAATGCATCTGCCACGGATGATCTGTTACGCGCTTGCAGCTGGGATTTATACTTACCCTTGTGCTTCATCGTATTCAGCTCATGCAGCAGTTCCCTGGATGACATGCGATATGCGCCGTCGCCCAATATACTGGACTGTTGCAATGC
>JBHAQX010000029.1:0-3304 GCA_041830595.1 Evtepia sp. | reverse complement strand
TTTGATGAGGTGGAAAAAGCCCACCCCGATGTGTTCAATGTGCTGTTACAGGTGCTGGACGATGGCCGCATTACCGATGGCCAGGGCAGAACCGTGGACTTTAAGAATACGATTTTGATTCTGACCTCGAACCTGGGTTCCCAGTTTTTACTGGAGGGCATCGATGAGAATGGAGAGATTCGTCCGGAGGCCGGGGCGGCCGTGAGCCAGCTGCTCAAGCAAAGCTTCCGTCCTGAGTTTTTAAACCGCCTCGACGAAATCGTCTACTATAAGCCTTTGAGCAAGGATAACATTACCCAGATTGTGGACCTGATGTTGGAAGAACTGAACGGGCGGCTGAAAGATAAGCAGCTATCCGTTACTCTAACACCCCAGGCCAAAGACTATATCATACAGGAGGGCTATGATCCTCTTTACGGTGCCAGACCTTTGCGCCGCTACCTGCAGCACACCGTGGAAAACTTGGTGAGCCGACGGATCATCGAAGGCAACACTTCTCCCGATGAGTGTCTTGTAGTGCACAAGGATGGAGACCGGCTGATTTTGCAATAACGAAGAAAAGCAACCGCCGTTCCATAGGCGGTTGCTTTTCTTAGAAAACATTAGTCCTCGCTGATGCAGCCCTGGGGAAATTCAGCCGAGCAGGCAGAGGCGCTGTCATGTAGGTTAGGGTCGGGGGCACTGGTGTTGATCATAATCGCCTTCCAAAGACCGTGGAGATTGCAGTACTCGTAGACGGTGACCGGGCGGCCCACTTCAATTTGGAATCTGGTGGAGGGGACCTGATCGGGCCGCATGCGATGCACTTGCATGCGGTCACCCTGCACGGTGGCAATCAACTGAATATGGTGCTCCGGCAGCATGGGGTGGGGGGCGGAGCCAACATTCACGGTAAGGGTAGAGCCGTCAAGCATGAGTTCGGGCACATGCTTTTCTTTGGCGGCGTCTGTGGTATTGGCCTGCAACAAGGTCATGGTCGTTTCGCAGCAGGTCAAGGGTTTCTTGCAATCCACTAAGGTGGCTAAGACGGCGCCGCATGTTTCACAATGGTAAAAATTCATAAAGCAGTCTCCTTACATCATATTTTTAAAGTAGCCAGAACATGGGATTTCATGGGATAGTCCTTTTATTATATACGATAAGTAGGAATAAGCTGAGAACGATTTGTAAATTAATTGGGGGAATTTTTAAAAATAAGGGGATATTGTTACTTGGGATTGACTTGTGGCCCTTCTTTCGATAAAATGAAGCAATATGTAAATGATACCCAGGCTTTTAAGCCTTGAGGATAGAAAGAAGGCGGAAGCTATGATGCCCACATCCGTTTCTCCCATAGACCTGATGAATGCCTATGAGCGCTCCTTGGGGGTGAAGCCTGCAAACCAGGCAGTGCAACCCTTCTCACAGGTGTTGGCCGCTGCCGGTGGTACAGGGTCTGAGAGTTTAGATGATATTTTTGTGCGGGCTGCCCAGACCTACGATGTGCCCGTGGAGCTACTACGCGCCATTGCCAAGGCGGAGTCCGGCTTTAATCCCAATGCCGTCTCCCCTGCCGGGGCACAGGGGATCATGCAGCTCATGCCAGGCACGGCCCGGGGTCTAGGCGTAACCGATCCCTTTGACCCGGAGCAGAATATCATGGGTGGAGCCAAGTACATCTCTCAATCACTGAAAAACTACAATGGCGATGTGAGCCTAGCCCTTGCTGCCTACAATGCCGGGGGTGGGGCAGTGGCAAAATATGGCGGCATTCCCCCCTATAAAGAGACCCAGAACTATGTGAAAAAAGTAATGGGTTATATGGAGGACCAAGGTCTGCGGGCTCCGGGGGATATCGTCACCGGGGCAACTATGGGGCAAAATAACGGGGCACCCGCTCCTTCAGCCCTGCAAGAGTTTGATGCCTTGGTTGCTCGTTGGAAGGCGGAGATGAATCAAACTATGCTCTCTATGCTGTTGGAGGACCCCAATCAGCCAGGGGAGAGTCCCCTGAATCCGGATTTGTCCGGTCTCTAAGAATAGGAAAAAAGCGCCGAACCAGTTGCTGGTTCGGCGCTTTTCTTATAGGCCTCGTTCTTTAAGCTGGGAGACCAGCCCAACGTAAAATTCGCAGACGTCAAAGCCGGGAATGTTCTTGCGGCTTAAGTCAATCATATCACCATGGGAGATGCCAAGCTTTCCCACAGGGTCAACCTGCTGGTAGGATTCTCCCCAGGGCATCGAACTGGTGGAGACCAGACCATCGTTGTCCCCCTCTAAGGGAAAAATAATCTGATAACTTAAACTTAAGGGGAAGATGGCGCTGCCGGAGCTCTTCATTTTTGAGCCTACGCTGCGGTAGAGAACCCTGGGGTCATCGGGGAGGATTTCGTTTAACTGGGCACAAACCTTGTCCGTGAGTTCCTGCACGCCGCTATAAAAGTCAGGGTCTTTATCCCCCAGGGTGGAAAACAACTTGCCATAGAGCCCAGAGATTTTAGAGACCAAACCAGCAGGCAAGGTGTCCAGAGCATTTCGGGCAAACAGGCAGCCTCGATGGGGGGTATTGATGGTGGTGAGAGAGGCCACATAATCCCCCATGCCCAGTTGGCTGATGGCATAGCGGCAGTCAAGCCCCCCCTTAGAATGTGCAATGATATTCAGCTTTTCGCAGTTGTGCTCTTTTAGGATGGCCAAGATGCTCTCCTTAATCTCGCCGGCGCTGGTCTCTACTGTGCCAGAGGACTGCTGCTTGCCATAGAAAATTTGGGCACCATTTGCCTCCAGCTCCGCTGGAATACGTCCCCAATAGTTAAAGGCCTCCCAGTCTCGAAAGAAAATGCCGTGGACCATGAGGAGCGGATACTTGGTTTGGCAGACATTTTGCTCCTTTCGGCCTGCATTGCGCTTGTGCCGGGCCGAGAGAAAGGTGTACTCACCCGAAGCAATGTGATAGAGCTGCCAAAAAATAAAGAGATTGGCAATGGGGACAAACCATAGCATCACCAGTTGAATGCGGTGTAGGGCAGTGAGCTGACTGGAGGAGATAAACAGGCGCACCAGAGCAATGCCCAACAGAAGACCTTGCAGGGTGAAGAAGAGCAGGCTGTTTGCCACCCACACAGCGGGGGAAAAGGAGAGCGGGGAGAGAAAGATAACCCAGAGATAAAAGAAAATTTGAAGTAGGTAGCAGGTCCCAATGCGCAGCAAAAGCTCGCAGCCTCCGGCAAGTCGGCGCAGTTTTGGCTCCGGTTCCGTGGCAGGCACGGTGCGAAGGCAAGACCACAGGTAGCCGGCAAAGAGCAAAAGAATGGCGATTATCTTG
>JBHAQX010000028.1:0-11589 GCA_041830595.1 Evtepia sp. | reverse complement strand
TTGTTATAGAAACAGGAGGTTAAGATGGCCTGTGGATGGGAAGATGGTTTGGACAGAAAAAACGGGAGGCAACCATGCCTCCCGTTTTTCTATATTAGTTCAACAATTACTGGGCTTCGTCGTTTTGAGCCTCAGTTGTAGCAGCACCGTCAACCGGTGCATCCTGGATGATGCGAATGGAAGTAATAACGGGCTGGTTCTCAGGGGCAACCTCACCATTAGTACCAGAGTTGACAACCTTGCTGCAGATCGCATCCACAACATCCATACCCTCTGTGACATAACCAAAGGCAGCATAATCACCATCGAGGAAGGTGGAGTCTTCATGGACAATGAAGAATTGGCTGCTGGCACTGTCCATCGACTGGCTGCGAGCCATGGAAATGGCACCTCTTGTATGGGAGAGGGTGTTTTCTACACCGTTGTTCAAGAATTCACCTTTAATGGTCTCATCTGAGCCACCGGTACCATTTCCAAGGGGATCACCGCCTTGAATCATAAAGCCGGACATGACACGGTGGAAGGTAAGGCCATCATAAAAGCCCTCGTTGACCAGCTTGACAAAGTTTTGTACGGTGATGGGAGCGGCAGAGCTGTCTAACGCTACGGTAATGGTTCCATAATCCTGTACATCAATCTGTACAGAATAATTCTCTACATCAGTAGGGGTGTCGCCGGCAGTTTCACCGGAAGCCGTCTCTCCATTTTCTGGAGCAGAGGGTTCGTTGCCAATGTCTCCATCTGTTGTAGTGCTTGGTTTGCAGGCGCTTAAACTAAACAGAAGAAAAAGGGCAAAGGTGCTTAGAATTACTTTTTTCATAGGTTCCTCCCATAGGCCTCAAAGGGCAGATGTCTTTATCCTATTGTAATGCTATTTTAAAAGCAATGCAAGCCTCTTTTCCATTGATTGCAAAAAGGATAAGAGAAACATGCCAAAGTGGGACAAACGGTTACCCTGGGTTATGTGCCGAAGGAGGGAAAGGGCAATCCGTGCTTCTTGTGTGAAAGTAAAATATATGCTATAATAAAGAGGATATTTTGACTTGTTGTAACAAGGAAATTACGATAGAAAGGAATTAAAACGTTGAGTTTAAATAAAGAATATCAGGGCTTTGACGTAGGGCCAATTCGACCGCCCAGTGAGGCCTATAGCATGCTGTTGCGTCTATCTCGGGGCTGCTCCTGGAATCGATGTAAGTTTTGCGGCTTTTATCGCAATGAGAAGTTTTACATTCGCCCAGTTGAGCACGTCAAGCAGGATATTGACCAGATTAAGCAGTGGATTGATGTATTTCAAGGGAAGGGCCACAAACAACCCCAAACCCCGGCCGAGCAGGAGGCCTATTATGTGGCTGCCAACTGGTTTCGTGGGGGTATGGAATCGGTGTTTCTACAGGATGGGAACAGCCTGCTGATTCGGCCAAAGCAACTCATGGAAATTTTGGAGTATCTCAATGAGGTATTTCCCAATCTACAACGCATCACCACCTATGCTCGTTCCGACGCGGTTGCCAGAATTAGTTTGGAGGATCTAAAGCGATATGCGGCCCTAAAGCTAAATCGCTTCCACATTGGGATGGAGACCGGCAGCGATGAGCTACTTAAGCTGGTGAATAAGGGCGTAGACCAAAAAACCCAGATCGAGGCAGGACAAAAGGCGGTAGCGGCTGGCATTGAAGTGTCGGAGTTTTACATGCCAGGTCTTGGTGGCAAAGAATATGCAGAACTAAGCGCCGTTGAAACCGCCCGAGCAATCAATCAAATTAATCCTCAATTTGTAAGGATTCGTTCCATGGCCTTGGCCGAGGAGTTGGATATCTATGAAGATTATGAAGCAGGGATATTCACTCGCAGCAATGACATTGACGATGTGAAGGAGATTCGCACATTTATCGCCCACTTAGATGGGATAGATAGTGTAGTGGAGAGCGATCACATTTTAAATATTCTCCTGGAGCTACGGGGCAAGCTACCCCAAGACAAGGAAAAACTGTTGGCTACCATTGATCGCTTTTTGGCCCTTGACGAGGCGGAGCAGATTGTGTTCCGTCTCGGACGAAGGGTGAATGCCATGAGTCAGCTTTCAGACTTAGAAAACCCTCTCCAGGTAAGGCGAGTGAAGGAGTTAATGACCGCCCATAACATTGGGCCTTGGAACATCGACCATATTTCAAGTAGCCTAATGGTCAATGCCATTCCCATCAATACCGCTCCAGAGGAGTAGACAGAACCCGAGAAGTCTCGCGCACTTCTCGGGTTCTTGCCTGTATGGTAGGGAACGCAGCAGGTGAAAATTAGGGAACATGGCACACATGAAAGATAACAGTATGCTAAGGCGTGAATCTAGTAGAAAAAGGGGAGAAGTGGTTGAAGCCGTTACTGTGTAGCCTGCTGGCCTGGTTTTGTCTTTTGTTAGGAGGCATTGGGGTCTTTTTGCCGATTTTGCCTACTACACCGTTTGTGCTGTGTGCGGCATTTCTTTTCTCCATCTCCAATCCTCGTATGCGCCATCGGCTGGAACAGTCCAAGGTATTTGGAGAGTATCTTCATCACTATAGAGAAAAAGGCGGCATTAGCACCTTACTTCGCTGGCGCTCCTTACTAGTTCTGTGGACGACCTTAGGCATCTCTGCCTATTTTGCAAAGAGCGTACATTTGCGCCTGTTGCTTGCTGTTGTCTGTCTTGGGGTGAGCATTCATTTGTTTTTGATTCCAGGAAAAAAGGGCAAGACGGAAACGCAGCCGGAGCAAAGTGGATTGCAAGCTGTCGATACAGATTAAAATAAATCAGAGCGCAAAAAAAAAGCCTGGTAGCCATAAACCAGGCTTTTTTGTGTTTTGTTTGGGACGAATTAAGGCCTATCCTCTTTTTGCTTTTGCCGCAGTTTACGCTGCAGTTCAAAGATATGCCGCACGACACGGTCTTTCTGACCGGACTTTTCATAGAGAAAGCGTGTGCCAATGCGATAGGAAAAGATTGCCCGCTCGTGATTTTTCACGATCCAGCTTATCTCCAAGGGAACAGTCTCCCCGTCGGTGCCGGGAAGATGGACACGAATCTCATCAAAGCTCTCCAGTTCTTCATTTGTGTAGAAGCCAAGGCCGCCTCCGCTGACATCCCGCAGAACAACAGATAGGTTTTTTTCTACCACGATATCATCAATGAAACGTTTGCACAGTAGGGTAAGCTCATCACTACAACCAAGGCGGAAGTCATCCCGCTGCTCAAGGTTTTCCAGGGGTGAGAGTTGCTTGAGTTGGGTGTAGAGTATATTTCCCTGCTGATAGCGATTGACGGCTTGTCCTAAAAAACCAAAGCGGCGGTCATCTTGAATAAAGCTGACAGAGACAGCCTCATCGAAAGGGAGTGGATAGGGTTGACGAAATAGGAGGGGCTCTAAAATAGAAATGAGGCCCTCCTCATCGATTAGCTCAAAGCTGGAAGTTAGTTCAAAATAGGGGTCTTCTCTGCGCTTGCTTTCCAGCTTAAGGGTCAGCCGAGTTCCTGCTTTTAGATTTGATAGTTTCACTGATGAAACAACCTCCGTGGGGAATATTTTATATAGGCTATTGTCAAGTTGAAAAGAATTGTCTAGTATCTACCATTATAATTAAAAAAGCTCAAAAGGGAATAGAAAAAGATAAATTTAAACGTTATTTTTCTTCCGTACACGTTGCATAAAAGAAAATGGCCCAAGAGGAAGGGTGCAAATTGCGTTTATTGAGGATAGTCCGCATCGGTACGCAGCAAGGCGATTACACGAAAAGAATTGGATGAATGAGAAATTTTTAACATTCCATTGTGACGCTCTACAAGATTTGACACAATGCCAAGGCCTAAACCCTGATTTTTTCGATTGTGCTTTGTACTCAAGAAAACACCGTTTTCGTTAGCAAGGGGACCATGCCGAGCATTTTCACAGCACACAAAGAGGTAAGGCTCCTCCATACGCATATCCAAGCGGAGCCAGCGGGATTTTCCATCCGGGATACTTTGGCAGGCATCTAGAGCATTGTCTAGCAGGTTTAAAAGTAAACTGCACAGATCATTTTCGGGCAGTTTGAGGGCCTCTGGCAATTGAATATTGCAGCGCACAGAAACGCCCAACGACTCTGCCTTAGAAAAACTATTGCCCAGTAGGCTATCAAGGAGAGGGTTTGCGCAGTAGGTTAGGCCACTGCCCCCTTGGCTTTGGGCAAGCAAGCTTGTGAGGTAGTCCTTTGCCTTGTTTATCTTATTCTGTTCCAGATAAATCTGTAAAACAGCCAACTGATGGTCCACTTCATGGAGTAACACTTGCACCTGTAACTTTTGCTCGCGCTGGCGCTCTAAGCTCTCCATAATTAGTTGATTTTTCAGCTGCAACATCTGCCATTCTTCAACCTCTCGCTGGTATTCTCGAAAAAAGCGCCGCAATTGATAGTAATTCATAGAGAGAAGCAGCAAGAAAACAGATGCCAAGTACAGAATACTAAAGCTATCGTCGTTGAAAAAGTAGAAGTAAAGAAGGGCAAGGGTTGAGCAGAAAACGGCAATCAGTAGCCAGGGGAATAAAAAACGCAGGAAAGGGTTTTGGTCCAAAAGTTTTAACACGCCAACAAAGAGAAAACTCAATGCTTGGAAGAGGTAGATAATATTCAGAGGCAGCAGAAGCTGTGGAAAGTCACAAATACCGGTCACTTGCAGAAAGAAGGCCAATAGAACAAAGAGAAGTTGGAGAATCAGTCCAGGCATCATGAATCGTTTGCGTTTAAATTGGCTTGCGATATAGGCAAATGCAAAAAGAGGATAGAGAAGGTAAAGGCCTATACTGTTTAGAGACATCCAGTGAGGAGAAAAGAGCTGAAAGGCAAGGCTGCTCTCACTGCTGGCATAAAGTCCCCAGAGAATAAAGAGAATGCCAAGCAGCAGGCCGGCCCCTTGACCTTTTTTTTCAAAAAGCCGATGGCTTGAAACCAATAAGGCAATCAGACCAGAGGTAATCATCAGGATGGTGATGGTCAGTGAGGGGATAGAATGCAGCAGATTCATGGTTTCAAAAGCCTCTGCTTCGCCCAGATAAACCTTTGGCGTTTTACCAGCATAGGTACTGTAGGGACTGGATAGTTGCAGGTGCAAACTAGAACCTACATAATCAGAAGGAAGAGAGAGCTTGTACAAAGCAATGCCAGGATTTTTCGTGTGAACGGGGGCAGGGCTTACATAGAATATCTTTTCATTGAGATAAACACGCATGTTTTGGTGGTCAGTAAAAAGCATCAGCTGTGCCTCATCACCCATGTTAGGTAACTGATAAAACAGGGAGATTTGTCCCTGCTGAGATATGGGAGGACGATGGCTCCACTCAGGAGAGAGCCTCAAAACAGCGTTGGGATGCTCATTCCATGCTGTGTGACAAAAGTAGAAAAGGCCTATAACAAAAACCAGGAAAAAGGAAAGGATGATTATGCAACAACGGGCCAGGGGTGAAGCATACAACCGCTCTCTCAAGCTACGTCGCCTCCTCTCTATGTGGAATGGTTATGCTGCGGGGTAAAGGTGAGATACACTTGGATTATAGCAATAAAAGTTGCGTCATGTCAAAAATATGCTATAATCATAGAAAAGATGCTAGGTGCAGATGAAAACTATTGCTGCATCTAGTTTGAATGCGCGATTAAGGGGCAAAAATGCCATATATGTCATATACATAAAGAGGTACCCTATGTATCAAGTTGCAATTTGTGAAGATGATCCTCTTTTTTCCCAGCAGCTTAGTCAACTGGTGAAAGAGATTTTAGATGAGGCACAAATTTCCTTTCAGCTCACTGTATACTCTAGTGCGCAGGCCCTGAAAAAAGCACTGCTGGAAGAAGGCAGTATTATTCACATACTTTTTCTGGATATCATCATGGAGGGCGAAGATGGACTGAGCCTAGCAAAGCAGCTGCGGCAGGTTGAAATGGATTTGGCCATTGTTTTTGTTACAGCCAGTAAGGAGTTTGCTCTGGCTGGCTATGAGGTAAAGCCATTGCACTATCTGCTTAAGCCCGTAAAAAAAATGGCCTTAGCCCAACTTCTTTTGGAGCATCAAAGTGGAGCGGAAGGTAAAGAATATATTGCAGTTCGGCAGGGGACATCGTGGCTGCGTGTTCAATTGGCTCACATTGAATTCATTGAAAAAATGGGAAGGAAAACCCTTCTCTATGAAAAAAACAGAAAGCTACTTTTGTCAGAAACCCTAAGCCAGTTGAAAGAGATGCTGCCGAAGAGTAGCTTTGTACGTTGCCACCATGGTTATATACTTAATATCGACAATACGATAGAAGTGAGTCGGCAAAAAGCAATTACGAAAAGTGGTGCGGTTGTCCCCATTAGTCGGAGCAATATCAAACTAGTTGAGGGTGCCTTCTTGGATCGATTATACAGCCAAATGAGGCGTAAGTAGAGCTGGATTTCGGAACTCCTGGGCACTCCTGAATTTGTCACTGGTGTCAACGTACGGTCAATAGCAGTTCTGGTGACCGTGGGGGTTGATGGCGAACGGCTCGATTCGAGCAGTTTTTTGTGTTACCTCATCTGGTTAGGATAGAGGAGCACCCCTAGCCATGGTTTGGCTGGGGGTGCCCGATTGCTGGATCTTTCGTCATAGTGAACTGAGAAGATGGAGTGCAGTTCGGTGTTAGTCTTTGGGCAGCTCCGCATCGCAGTTGCTGCAATAACGGGCCTTTTTAACCAGCTTTTTGCATTTGGGACAGACAACCTGGCTAGTGGGAGACAAAGAATCAACGGGAGCACTACTCATTTGTGAGGACGATGGAGTACTCTCTTTCTGTTCACCTAACAGGGGAGTTTGGACCGGGGAGCTGGGCGAATTTGCGCTGGCATCCTGTGGAGGTTTCGCAGCACCAAAGTTAAAATTGGTGCGCTTTATTCCTGCTCGCTTCAGTGCCCGCACAATAAAGAAAATGATAGCAAAAAAGACGACAGAGCTACTGGCAAGTCGACTTAATATATAGCCAATAGTCCCCAGAGCGTCACGACCTCTATTCGTATCATAGCTGTACTCTTCATCGTAATCACTGTCATAGCCCTCTTCGGCTGGATCGTACCCCCACAGAGCAACAGGGTCTAGCGCAGCATACAGGTAGACTCCATCAATGAGGGATTCAAACATGCTGCGGTTCTCTTGCGTCAATTCGGCGGACCCATAGTAGGTAAAGAAATACTCGACTCCATCATACACAGTGTAATATTCAAGGACAAAACCGTCGCTTTTGCTTACCTCGCAGCGCATAAATGGAGTCTGCCAGTGTCCTTCGTAGAGGCCAGTATCCACAGTGGCATCAGAAGAAGTGTAATAGGAGGAGAGATTATAGCTGAGGGTGTTTTGCTCCTTTTGTGTCCAAGTGCCTAAATCTGTGTCGCCGGAAGGATATAGCTGCACCTGAATTTCCTGGCTGCTGTCAGGAGAAACGATCATCAGGGCAATGTCATTGTTCTGCATATCATCCAGATAAACCTCAGTATCAATTTCATTTAAGTCGGGATAGGCATGTTCTTCTAAAAGAGGTCTGCTATAGGCGCGCCAGCCCTCTGGCATCGTTTCAAAGAGAAGGCCCAGCTCTGGATAATCCGCAGAAGCTGCACTCACCGGCACAAGCAAAAAAATGGCCAGCAAAAAAGCCGGCAAATAGCGTAGTCTTTTTGTCATCGTCTCCTCCAAATGGTATGTCATTTATGTAAGAAAATTGTGACATAATTTGCGAAAAATGTCAACGAAAAGGAAAGAAAAGAGACCAAGTGTTTTGTTTTTTATCTGGTATGACGCCAGCGCATATGGTTTTTATGGAACAAGAGAAAAGGCCTACATTCCAAATGAATGTAGGCCTTTTCATAATACATTATTTTTTGAAGATGCCGAAGGGCTTTCCAATAGGCAGGAACTCACGGCCAAAGTGATTATTCAGCACGTTTGCACCACAGCCATAGAAGGAGATGCCGGCAATGATGATTTCTGCCACGGCAGCAATGGTGTGGAAGCTATGGCCAATGGCAGTACCAGGCAGCATCGTGCTGACGGTAAGGCCAATAAACAGTACGTCAATGAAAAGAAAATCAAAAAAGAGAACCTTGTTTGTCTCCATGGCACCGATGGTCAGGAAGAGGGAGATAATCAGATAGCCTGCAAAGGCAAATCCCATCTGTCTGGTATCCACATTCGCCTGCAAGGTGCTACCCAGAACCCCTAGGTTCATCAGCCAAGAAAGGGCCATGCCCATCCAGAAGAAACCGTAGGCACAAAACGCAGTGGCGCCAAACACGTTGAGCTTTTTGTAGTCCAAGATACCGGCGACCAACTGGGCAAAGGCACCAAGAAAAATAGCCCAGGGTATGACATAGGCCAGACCTTCTGTCAGACCAAGCTTTTGGCTGGAAGCCACCAGGGTGACCATCGCCAAACCAAATAGGCCAAGGGCGGAGGGGTCAGCATGCTTTTTTTCACTCATAAAATTCTCACTCCTAATAAGACTGGTTGTTGCAAAACTCAGATCATATTACCAGAGCATGCCCCATCTGTCAAGGCAAAAGAAGAGGCCTAGGAAACATAAGTCCTAGGCCTCTTTTGAAAGAGTTAGCTGTTGATTGAAACTTCTTGGGGACGCAGGGGAGACAAGGCCGCCTGCCAGGAAATGATGGAGATTTTATCCTCCTCCACCGTTGCCTTTAAGTGCTTCACGGGGTTTAGATAGTTTTCAATAATTCTGGTAGCAATGGGATCTTCTAGATTCTTTTGAATGTAACGGCGCAAGTTTCTGGCGCCATAAGCGGTAGAGTAGGAGTGCTTGACCAGGTGATCCAGAACGGCATCATCCCAGCTGAATTCCAGCTCTTTTTCCTGGAGCGCGCTTTGAAGCTCTTTCAGCATAATCTGAGCAATCACCCGGAAGTTTTCCTCCGTGAGCTGGTTGAAGTAGATGACCTCATCCACGCGGTTGATAAACTCGGGACGCAGGAAGCCCTGCAAAGCCTTCATGACCCGATCCTTGCCCTGCTCATTTGCATTTCGGCCAAAACCAACGGAACCGGTACTGCGTTCACTGCCTGCATTGGAGGTCATGACGATGACCGTATTCTCGAAGTTAATGCTTCTACCCTGGGCATCGGTAATGCGTCCGTCATCTAAAATTTGAAGCAGAATATTCAGCACCTCAGGGTGAGCCTTTTCAATCTCATCAAACAGAATCACAGAGTAGGGCTTGCGGCGAATTTTTTCCGTCAGTTGTCCAGCCTCGTCATAGCCCACATAGCCGGGGGGTGAGCCAATGATGCGGGAAACAGAATGCTTTTCCATAAACTCGGACATGTCCAGATGAATTAAGGCCTCTGGGGAGTTGAAAAGATCCTGGGCTAGGCGTTTTACCAGTTCCGTTTTGCCCACGCCGGTAGAGCCTACAAAGATAAAGGAAACAGGCTTGCGCTTGGAAGAGACGCCGACCCGACCACGACGAATGGCGGCAGCCACAGAGGCAATGGCCTCATCCTGGCCCACCACGTTGTCTTTCAGGCGCTGTTCCAGATTAGCCAGACGCTCATACTCCTGCTCCTGAATCTGGCTGGCAGGAATCTTGGTCCACAGTTCGATAACCCGGGAGAGACTCTCTAAGGTAAGAGCAGGGATTGGGGCATCAGCCAAAGAGGCTTTCTCCTCCAGCAGCTGTAGCTCTCTGCTGCGAATGGTAGCCAGGCGGGCATAGGCGGCATCACTGTCGTCTGCAACCATAACCTCCCGCTCCCGATCCAAATCGGCCAATTCCTTTTCAATTTCAGCTGAGCGAGCCAAAGACTTATTCTTTAGGTTCACGTCGGAGCAGGCCTCATCGATGAGATCGATGGCCTTATCCGGTAGAAAACGATCGGTAATATAGCGCTCGGACATGGTAACAGCCAGTCTGGCAATGTCGGGGCTGATTTTCACATGATGATACTCCTCATAGTAAGGCGCAATGCCCCGAATAATCGCAACGGAGTCATCAATGGAGGGCTCGTTGACCATCACCGGCTGAAAGCGCCGTTCTAGGGCAGAGTCTTTTTCAATGTATTTGCGATACTCCGTGAGGGTAGTGGCTCCAATGACCTGAATTTCACCACGAGACAGTGCAGGCTTTAGAATATTCGCCGCATTCATAGAGCCTTCGGCATCACCGGCGCCCACAAGGTTATGCACCTCGTCAATCACCAGAATGATATTACCGAGCTTACGAATTTCCTCAATCAGACCCTTCATGCGGCTTTCGAACTGTCCACGAAATTGGGTTCCGGCCACAAGGCTTGTTAAGTCCAGGAGGTAAACCTCCTTATCCCGTAACTTGTAGGGAACATCTCCGGTCTGAATTTTTGTAGCAAGGCCTTCGGCAATGGCGGTTTTACCCACGCCGGGCTCACCAATTAAGCAGGGGTTATTCTTCTGACGGCGGTTTAAAATTTGGATGACCCGCTCCAATTCCGATTCCCGGCCGATCATACGATCCAGTTTGCCATCGGCCGCTCTTCGAGACAGGGAGATGCAATAGCTCTCCAAAAACTTGCGTTTTGGATGCTTTCCACCATCCTGTTTTCTGTGCTTGTCCTCTTGCTCCTGCTTATCGGTGCTTTCGACGGAATGCGGGTCGGCATTTGTGGGCAAGTTCTCATCGGAACGCCCTGGGTTCTGGGGTCCACCTAAATTACCCATCAGACGATTGAGGAAAGGAAAAGTAGCCGTGCGGCTGTCATCATCCTCGTCCTCATCTCCATCAGGCAGTAGGCCATCCATATTTTCGGCCCCTTCAAAGGCGGTCATCATTTCACGAGTCAGACCATCTAGGTCCTCCTCGCTCATACCCATTTTTTCGATCATATCGGTGACAGGCTTAATATTAAGCTCTCTGGCACACTGGAGGCAGAGGCCTTCGTTTTTGGTTTGCCCGTCGCTTTCCATACGTGTAATAAACACGATGGCTACGTTTTTTTGGCATTTACTGCAAAGGGTAGGTTGCATATCTATCATCACTCCTCTAACAGGTGTCTGTGGTTTATGGATTGCATAACGGGGATAAAGTTCAACATAATAAACCCGAAATGGGTTCCCAGTATACGAAAAGATAGTAACATATTATTGTGAATTTGGTATGAATAATTGTCAAAATCTCATGAGAAAAGTCGACAATAATTGTCTGAAAAAAAGCCAATACTTTGGTAGAATTAGCAGTCTCGGCGCGAGAGTGCTAAAATGGAAAGACACGTTATGAGCGATTTGTCTGAATTAAATTGGCAAGAGATTGTGGTTTGAAAGTAGAAGTCGATAGAGCCGTGTTCCTTCCAAAAAGTCTGACAACCAGCGAAACAGCCAGGTATTTGCCACAAGCTCTACAGAAAGCAGTCCTGTGATATCACAGAAAAACCAGCGCAGCAGAAGCAAACACAATAAGGCCTTGATGGCTCCCAGGATTGCTCCGAGAGTACGATTGCAAACATGTAGTACAGGCAGTTTTGCCACTAGATCCAAGGTCTTTGTAATCACGGCCCAGAGAAGGAGCACCAAGAAAAAGCTGACGATAAAAAGAGCA
>JBHAQX010000027.1:0-5266 GCA_041830595.1 Evtepia sp. | reverse complement strand
TCCCTGCACTCGCCCCACATATGCTCCTCCAGGTGGCCAGTGTCCTCCGGGACCCTGTCACCACCACCGATGAGCTGATCCCCTCCGGCGAGACCTCTTCCTACCGCTCCAACCCCCTAAAGCTGGCCTCCTTCACCCTCTCTCGGAGAGACCCAGAGTATGTGGGCAGAGCCCAGGCCACCCAGGCCCTGGAAGCCGCTCGCCAGTCTGGCACACTTCCTGCCGACTTGGAGGAGATTGCTCCCAAGCTGGGTCTTACTCAGGAGATGCTGGCGGACACCCAGATCGGCTCTGTTATTTTCGCCAACAAGCCCGGCGACGGCTCAGCCCGTGAGCAGGCCGCCTCCTGCCAGCGTGTGCTTGGCGGTGCAGCCAACATCTGCTATGAGTTTGCCACCAAGCGCTATCGCTCCAACTGCATCAACTGGGGCATGATGCCCTTTACCTTAGATCCCGACGCAGAGTTCCCCTTGAGCCCCGGTGACTTTATCTTTATTCCCAATGTGAAGGAAGGCCTGCTGGCTAATCAGACCGCCTTTGCGGCCACGGCAACCAGCCAGGGCAAAACAATCCCCCTTACCCTGCATCTAAACAGCCTTACCCAGGAGGACCGGGAGCTGCTGCTCACCGGCTGCCTGATGAACTACTACGCCCACAAAAATCAGAACTGAGAACGGAGAGAGAAACGGCACTATGGAAAAAATCATCATGAAAAACCCCATCGTGGAGATGGACGGCGACGAGATGACCCGCATCCTCTGGCAGATGGTAAAAGACGAGCTGATTACCCCCTTTGTAGAACTGAACACCGAATACTACGATCTGGGTCTGCCCCACCGGGATGCCACCGATGACCAGGTCACGGCGGACGCAGCCGAGGCCATTAAGGTACATCGTGTGGGCGTAAAATGCGCTACCATTACCCCTAACCTGCAGCGGGTGGAGGAGTTTGGTCTGAAAAAAATGTGGCCCAGCCCCAACGCCACCATTCGTGCCATTTTGGACGGCACGGTTTTCCGCACTCCCATCATGCTCTCCAACATTAAACCCGTGGTGAAAAACTGGAAGAAGCCCATCGTCATCGCCCGTCACGCCTATGGGGATGTGTACAAGGCCGTGGAGTATAGAGCCGAGGGAGCAGGGAAAGCCGAGCTTGTCTTTACCCCTGCTGGTGGCACAGAAGTGCGCCAGACTATTCATGACTTTAACGGTCCTGGCGTGCTCCAGGCCATGCACAACCGTGATGATTCCATTGAGTCCTTTGCCCGATCCTGCTTTACCTACGCCCTGGACACCAAGCAAGATCTCTGGTTTGCCACAAAGGACACCATCTCCAAGCAGTATGACCAGACCTTTAAGCTGATCTTCCAGCGGATTTTCGAGGAAGAGTACAAGGCGAAGATGGATGCCGCCGGCCTGGAATACTTCTACACCCTCATTGATGACGCTGTTGCCCGGGTGGTTCGCTCGGAGGGCGGCATGATCTGGGCCTGCAAGAACTATGACGGGGACGTGATGAGTGATCTTGTGGCCACCGCCTTCGGCAGCCTGCCCATGATGACCAGTGTGCTGGTGAGCCCTGACGGCAATTTTGAGTACGAAGCTGCCCATGGCACCGTCACCGCCCATTACCGCCGCTATCAGAAGGGGGAGACCAACATCTCCTCCAATCCACTGGCTTTGATCTACGCCTGGATTGGTGCCCTGCATAAGCGTGGTGAGCTGGATGGCAATCAGCCCCTTATGACCTTTGCCAACAAGCTGGACAAAGCCTGCATGGAGACCTTTGAGTCCGGCACACTGACTAAGGATCTGGCTGGTCTCTGCGAGCCGGGCAGTCCCGTCAATGTGGTAAACAGCACCGAGCTCCTTGCCGCCATTCGTCAGTGTCTGGAGAGCAAACTGGGCTAATCTTCCCTTTGTCAACAGGAGAAAACCCCTGCCACTGGAACTCAGTGGCAGGGGTTCTTTATTTCCTTTATTCGTTCTCCCCTTCTTTTGAAGCAGAACGCTTCATGGACAGGGGCACAGCTTCTATAATTTCCAGGGCCTCAATGGCCTCTAAATCTTCCGCCTCGGGCATTTGACGCGAAACCAGAACATTATAGGTTGTCACCGCTCCCAACACAATGGCACCGCCCAAACCCGCAATAGGACTAATCATCTCCCCCACCACAATGGCAGTGAGAAGGGGATTCATAATGGGCTCCACCCCAGAGATCAGGGAAGCCGTAACTGGTGCGGTGTTCTTAATGCCAACGCAGAAGCACAGGTAGCCCAGTCCCATTTGAAATACGCCTAGGACCAGCATGAGCAAAATGATCTTTCCGCTAAAATCCGTCTCTTGGGTGAGAAAGGGAATGGCGATGAGGGCAGAGGCGGTATGGCCTAAAATCGTCGCCGAAAAGGCATCCCCACCCGGTAGGCGATTGACCATAAAGACCCCGGCATAGGTTACGCCGGAGAGCAAGGCCAGACCATTGCCTAGCATGTGACTCCCGCCAATGGCCAGACCATCCATTACAAAGCAGGCAATGCCAGAGAACACCACAAGGGCCGCGATGACATCCAGACGGCGAGGGGGCTCTTTGAAAAAGAACCACATGAAAAAGATGATAAAAACCGGAGCGGCAAACTGAATGAGAATCGCATTGCCTGCCGTGGTCAGTTTGTTTGCAAACATATAGAGCAAGGTGGTGCCGCATACGCAGAACGCGCCTAGAAAGACCCCTCGACTCAGCTTGAGCTTTCCCCCTGTTGCCAGGAGGTATGCAAACAGTATCAAGGCTGCAATGCCACAGCGCACACCGTTGATGGAGGGCGCTGCCCAGGGAATCTGCTTGATGCACATACCACCCAAACTAAACAGAAGGGCAGACGACAAAATCAAAAGATTTCCGTTCCTTTTTCCCTTCATCCTCCCACTCCTCTACAAAAACAGTCTCTTACACCTGCTCTAAGGCCTGCTGGATATCTGCAATAATATCTGCCGCATCCTCAATCCCCACGGAAAAGCGAATCATATCCGGGGAGACCCCTGCGGCCAAAAGTTCCGCATCCGACAGCTGTCTGTGGGTGGCAGAGGCGGGATGAAGCACACAAGTCTTGGCATCGGCCACATGAGTGGCAATGGAGGCAAGCTTTAGTCCGCCCATGAAACGCTCCGCTGCCTCTCTGCCACCTTGAACGCCAAAGGACAGCACACCGCAACTGCCATTGGGCAGATACTTTTTCGCCTTTTCATGCTGGGCATCTTCTGTAAGGCCTGGATACTTTACCCACGCCACCTTTTCTTGCTTCACCAGGTATTCTGCCACAGCTTGAGCGTTGGCGCAATGACGGGGCATACGCAGGTGCAAAGTTTCCAGTCCTACATTGAGGAGATAGCTGTTCATCGGAGCGGGAGATGCGCCAAAGTCCCGCATGAGCTGCACCACCGCCTTGGTGATATAGGCACCCTCTAGACCAAAGCGCTCGGTGTAGGTGACTCCGTGGTAGCTTTCATCAGGGGTGGTGAGTCCGGGGTATTTGTCGGCATACTTGTTCCAGTCAAACTTGCCGCTGTCTACAATGGCACCACCTACGCTGTTGGCGTGGCCGTCCATATACTTTGTGGTGGAGTGAATCACGATGTCGGCCCCCCACTCAAAGGGGCGGCAGCCAACGGGTGTGGGAAAGGTATTGTCAATGATCAGAGGTACCCCATTCTGGTGGGCCACCTTGGCAAACTTTTCAATGTCCAATACGAACAGAGCTGGATTTGCAATGGTCTCCCCAAACATGGCTCGGGTCTCGGGCCGAAAAGCAGCGTGAAGCTCCTCTTCTGTGGCATCCGGGTCAACAAAGGTAAAGGAAATCCCCATACGCTTCATGGTAACGGCAAAGAGATTATAGGTGCCGCCGTAAATGGTTAACGCTGCCACCACATGGTCCCCAGCTGAGCAGAGGTTAAAAATAGCAAAAAAGCTAGCTGCCTGGCCGGATGAAGTCAGCATGGCTGCAGTTCCCCCCTCCAGCTTGGCGATCTTAGCCGCAACATGATCGCTGGTGGGGTTTTGTAGTCTGGTATAAAAATAGCCTGCAGCTTCCAAATCAAAGAGGGCTCCCATCGCTGTGCTGGACGCATAACGGAAGGTTGTGCTTTGAATAATTGGTATGTTGCGAGGTTCCCCATTTCCGGGGGTATATCCAGCATG
Organism: Evtepia sp.; assembly: GCA_041830595.1. Classification (GTDB taxonomy): domain Bacteria; phylum Bacillota; class Clostridia; order Oscillospirales; family Oscillospiraceae; genus Evtepia. The sequence goes on along the minus strand of JBHAQX010000027.1, from coordinate 1,070 downwards.
GATACAATCGGTTCCTCTTTGGTAGTGCATAGGGTAACATCCTTTCTTGTTTTTGCAAATTTTTTCTTTTATTAAAACTTAGATTCCAAAACCTTTACGGAATCATTGTTTTCCAAAAGCTTCAGATTGCCTCCTTGGGTAAGCTGTAGCGTTTCTTCCAGGGGCACCGTACCATAGTGACCAACGGTCTTCCCGTCCTCCAGCAAACACAGGGCAGATATGTTGTCCAGCCCGCAGAGGGTTTTCGTCAAGGCTTTGAGAATGGCTACATTCTCTTGGGGATTCTCTGCTGCCGCCTCAAAAAAAGACGGGCTAAGATTCAGGCTGCACACCCCCTCCCGCAGCTGCACAGAGAGAATGCTACTTTGGGTCGGCAGTGTTTGAACGCCCTCCAACGTGGTCCTGGTGGAAAGAGCCTGTAGCGTGGACCGGATAAGAGAATCGTCTTCTTTCAATGTAACAACGTCCTCATAGGCAGTCAGGATCATCTCCGAACCCTCATAGGTCGGGACATAGAGGGTAACCGGTCTCTCCTGGGAAGACTCCCGGTAGAGACCTAGGATCAAATCCCCCTCATTTAGATTCTGATGATTTCGGTAGCTAATCCCTTCCCCCTCCACTGTGGTCACCACAGAGTCTACTCCTGGGAGTTGGTTGAGAGTCATCGTAACACTGTAATCGGCCAATGTCAATGCAATTCCAGATAACCTACCATAATGCCGGGAAAAATCCACGGTAAGGACTCCATCTTCCATGCGAAAGCCTCGTAGTTCCGTTCCCTCCGGCAGGGCCCGCACAAGATCATCGTGACTCGGACCCTGGAGCAGCCTGTCTAAAAGTGCCTCAACAACCCTATCCTCTCCGGGGATGGAAATGACTTCCGCTTCCAAGGAAGGGTCTCCAAACCTTGGATTTCCTGTCAAATAATATACCTGGTAGCTGTCATCGGTCTGCCCGCTCTGTTCACAGGAAGCAAAGAGAAGGCAGAGCACCAGGCTGCACAAGAACACAATATATTTTTGCATTACAGGTCACCTCCCTGAAAGAAAGGGAAGGAAACAGTCATGATA